>NZ_JBQSXR010000027.1:0-36405 GCF_052378395.1 Brachybacterium sp. AOP29-B2-41 | reverse complement strand
CTAGGATGTCGAGGGTCGTGCGGCGCCGAGCAACGTGCCTTCGGGCGACCTTCTCTCGGAGCGCGACAGCGCTTCATCGAACCATGAAGGAGTAGTCGGAATGTCCACTGCCAAGGTCGCTCTCGTCTCGGGCGCAGGTCAGGGAATCGGTCGCGGAATCGCGCTCCAGCTCGCGAAGGACGGCTTCGACGTCGCCGTCGCAGACCTCACGTTCCAGGAGGAGAAGTCGCGCGGCGTCGTCGCGGAGATCGAGGCGCTGGGCCGCCGTGCGATCTTCGTGGCTGCCGACGTGTCGAAGAAGGAAGACGTCGTCGCCGCTGTGGACGCAGCCGCCACGCAGCTCGGCGGGTTCGACGTCATCGTGAACAACGCGGGCATCGCGCAGGTCAAGCCGATCCTCGACGTGACGGCGGAAGAGCTCGACAAGATCTTCTCCATCAACGTGAACAGCGTGGTCTTCGGCATCCAGGCCGCTGCCGACAAGTTCATCGAGCTCGGTGTGAAGGGCAAGATCATCTCCGCCGCCTCGATCGCGTCGATCAAGGGCTTCCCGATCCTCGGCGCGTACTCGGCGTCGAAGTTCGCCGTGCGCGGCCTCACGCAGGTCGCGGCGCAGGAGCTCGCCCCGAAGGGCATCACCGTCAACGCGTACGCTCCCGGCATCGTCGGCACGGGCATGTGGGACCTCATCGACGAGAAGCTGTCGGAGATCAACGGCAAGCCGCGGGGCCAGAACCTCAAGGAGAACGTCGAGAGCATCGCCCTCGGCCGCATCGAGACGCCCGAAGACGTCGCGAACGTCGTGTCGTTCCTCGCAAGCGAGAAGGCCGACTACGTGACCGGCCAGGTGCTGCTCGTGGACGGCGGAATGCTCTACAACTGATGCATCCGAAGGGGGCGCGGGGAGGACATGTCCTTCCCGCGCCCCCTTTTTTTGCGAAGTCTTCGCGAGGACGCCGCGCCCGGCCGGTTCCTCATCAGGCCGCCGGCAGGTGCCGGCGCCAGCTGAGCGCGACGATCCCGACGCTGACCGCCGCCAGGACCGCGCCGGCGAGGAACATCGTCGTGTACGGGATCCACGCGCCGAGCGCGGCGAGGATCGCCGGGATGAAGAACCCGAGATACGTCAGTGAGTAGTACACCGCGGTGAGTCCGGCAAGATCGCGCGGACCGGCGATCCGCTGAATCTCGCGCAGTCCCCCGACGAGCAGCATGCCGTAGGCCGCGCCGAGTGCCGCGGCGGCCACGAACGCCCAGGCGAGCGAGTTGAGGCTCACCGCGACGGCGGCCAGGATCATGGCGGGAACGGTGACCGTCAGCGCGATCCCGATGCCGCGGGCCGACAGCGGGGTGTCGACCTTCGCGGCGAACCGCTGCACCGCGACACCGCATCCGAGCGCGACGACGCACAGCAGACCCGACACACCGATCTGCAGTCCCGGCGCCTGCGACATCATGAGGCCCGGCAGGATCGCGTACGCGCTTGCGGCGGTGCCGAAGACCCACGGCGCCATCGGGACGACGACGAGGAGGAACCGGCGGTGCATCGCGGTGGGGATGCGCAGGTCGGCGAGGAGCGGCCCAGAGGTGTCTCGGCGCGGCCGGCTCTCCGGCGCCGCCCACAGCAGCACGAGCGCGACGAGGGTGAGAGCGATGTGCAGGAGGTAGGGCGACGCGGTGGGGATCGGGCCGAACTGCCCGAGCGCCGCAGCGAATCCGGCGCCCAGCGCGAACCCGGACGTCAGTGCGAGTGCAGCGCGTGAGGCGCCACGGCCGTCGACGGCGCGGGTCGTGAACGGAGGCTCGGAGAGCTCTTTCACCCAGCTCGTGCCGACTGCCATCACGAGCCCCAGCGCGATACCCGACAGCACCCGCCCGGCGAACAGGAGCGGCATCGAGGAAGCCCCGACGGCGAGGAGCGTGCTGCCCGCAATCGCGATGATCGGGGCGGGGACGAACAGCGGTCGGCGGCCGTACCGGTCGGACAACGGGCCGCCGAGAAGGAGCGCGGGCACGATGCCCAGGACATATGCCCCGAGCAGTACATTCACGCTGAAGGCGCTCATCTGGTCGATCTGGCGGTACATCACGAGCAGCGGTGTGAACTCGTTTCCACCCCACGCGACAGCGAACAGGGCAGCGCTCACGCGCATCCAGGGGACGATCGCGATCCGCTCTCCGGCGGCGGCTCCCTCGGAGGACATCTCACTCATGACAGCAGCTCCCGGTGGGTCTTCTTGATGTGACGGCCGAGTGCCACCTCGAACGCCGCGGTCTCGCCATCGCCGATGAGGCGGACGAGCAATCCGTGATCGTCGAGCACCTGCTCGGCTCGGTCGTCGCGTCGCCAGAGCGACCACGCGAGCATCCGCCTCTGCCGATCGCGCAGCGTCGCGAAGAACTCTGCGAGCAGGGCGTTCCCGCCGGCCGCGACGATCCGGGCGTGGAAGGCCGTGTCTGCCTCGGCGAGCCGCGCGAGGTCGGATGCCTCGTACGCGCGGCGTTGCTCGTCGAGAATGTCGGAGAGCTCGTCGACGACGTCCTGCACCCGTTCGGAGTCACGGACGAGCCGCCGCACGGCATCGGTCTCGATGAGGATGCGCGCCTCGACGACGTCGTCGAGCTCTCCCGGCGTCACATCGCGGATCAGCGCACCGCGCTTGGGGTACAGCCGCATCCACCCCTCGACCTGCAAGCGCAGGAACGCCTCGCGGACGGGGGTGCGGCTCATCCCGAGTTCGTCGGCGATCGTTCCTTCGCTGACCATCGTCCCGCCGGCGAGATCGCCGTCGAGGATCCGCTCCTTGACCTTCGCGTACGCGGCATCCGCGGCGGATGCCTCCGTCTCCTGATGCTCCATGACCCCGTCCCCGTGCTGATGAACAAGATAGATACTAGTTGCATCTCAGCCCGGTGCAAAGTGGCTCTTCGGACATTCGGTGGGGGTCATGGGGTGAGGCCGCCGGCGGCGAGGAGCATGCGGAGGCGGTAGTTGTGCCGGTTGCGATAGCCGCGGGCGAGGCGCCGGTGCAGCTCGATGATTCCGTTGAATCTCCTATGTTTGTCAAGCGGCGAGTTGGGCGCGGGCTGCGGTGGTGAGTTGGCGGTAGATCTCGCGGGCGAGGTATCGCTTCAGGCAGCGACGAATTTCTCGGAGGGTGCGTCCTTCAGCAGTGCGGCGCTCGACGTAGGCGCGAGTTCTTGGGTCCATGCGCATGCGAGTGACGATGGCCATGTGGAGGGCGCGGTTCAGACGGCGGTCACCTCCGCGGTTGATGCGGTGCCGCACGGTGTTGCCCGAGGACGCGGGGATCGGGCTGGCGCCGGCGAGGCTGGCGAACGCAGCCTCGGATCTGATCCGACCTAGATGCGACCAGGACGTCAACGCGACGGCGGCGGTGACCGGGCCGATGCCGGGCTGGTCGAGCAGGCCACCAGCGGGGCTCTGGCGAACAAGGTCTGTGATGCGCTTGGTGATGTCCTTGAGCTCCTTGTCGAGCGCGGCGACCCGTTTGTCGAGCCTGGTGGCCTCGCCACGTGCGGTCGCCGTGGCGAGGGCTTCATCGCGGGCCCGCCATGCGGCAGTTGCGTCGATTTGGGCCTGGGTGAGCGGGCGGCGAGCGTCGATGCCGAGGTCGACGACGCGCAGCAGCGCGGTAAGCGCGTTGATCGTCGCGGTGCGCTCGTGCTCATGTGGTCGCGGGAGGCGAGCAGCACCTTGACTGCCGCGCGGACCCCATCGTCGGCGCGCGGTTCGCGCAGCTGCGTCTCGTGCAGCGGGAGGGCTGCAGCAGCGATACGGCGTGCATCGAGCGGGTCAGACTTGCCGATCGCGCGGTTCGCGCGGGCGTTCATCCGCGGAGCCTCGACGACCGTGTATCCGTTGTCCGCGGCTACTGCGCGCAGACGAGCACCGTAGGTACCGGTGCCCTCGATCACCCAGAGCACAGTGACGTCACCGCCGGTGCGGCGCCCGGCCCACGTCACGGCCCGGGACAGGCCAGCGGCGGTGGCTGGAAACTGGGCCTCATCAACGATCTCGCCGGTCGGGCAAGCGAGTATTGAGACGGCGTGGTTGCGGGCGTGGGTGTCCACGCCGATGACGAACGGACGAGCATGCGCGACGATAGCCATGGCGATCGACGCTCCTCTCCTCGAGACGGACATGGTCACGGTCGCTGAACGGCCGGCGCCGGTCCGGGAAGAGGTCACTTCGGGGCGAATCTGTGATGGGCCACGACCCGAGGGTCGGGCAGTCTCCTGATGAGGTCACCGAGGTGGGCCGGACGGCGCCGGCTGCGCCGCACCGAGCGGACAATTCAACGGGAAGACACCGCAAGCTGCGGGCCAATTGCTTCGAGAGTCACACCCGGTTCGACACGACCGGTATCCATCCTGACCAGCCGATCCCAGATCAGCCAGAGCCAGACTCACAGATCGCCTCGGTGCCGCCGTTGTTCGCGCGCCCGGTCGCGAAATACGCGAGGAACGCTCACCGCCACCGGCGCAGGGTGCGACCGAGGCGGGCGATCTCCGGGATCGGGCAGGTGTGGAATGTCTCGGCGACTCGCTCCGCGATTCGGCGGCCCTCGGCGAGATCCTTCGCGTGGTAGGCGGATCGCAGTTGCTGCGCGCACTGCCACGCAACGAACACCTCGTCGTGCGCAGGATCTGCCTCGATCGCCGCGGCCAGCCTAACTCGCTGCTTGTCGGTGAGGTTCTCCGCTCCGGCGCGCAGGATGGTCTGGATCCCGTAGAGCGGCTCTCCCTTGCGTCCGCGGTGGCCGAGCGTGTCGTGTTGCACTCTGCGGCGGACCTCGTCGACCGCGGCGGTGCCGAGTTTCACGACATGGAACGCGTCGAGCACCGCGACAGCGTCTTCCAGCTTGTCGTTGATCGCGGTCTTGTATCCGGCGAAGGGATCCAACGCCGCCACCTCCACGTTTTTCCGGAACGCGTCGCCGCGCTCACCGAGCCAAGTCGCGTAGGCCTTCCCGGACCGGCCGGGTACGAGATCCAGTAGCCGCGCACGCACCCGGCCGTGCTCGTCGCGGGTGAGGTCGACCATCCCCGTCAGTTCCTTCGGACCGCGCTTGCGTGGATCGACGTGATGCCAGACATGCTCGTCGACACCGAGCGTCGTGACGCCATCGAACCGGGATTCGTCCGCGGCGAGGCACACGAGTTCGGGCTCGACGGCGCGCCACACGGTCTTCCACGATGTTCCGAGCTGACGGGCGAGCCCAGCGATGGTCGCGTGCTCGCCTCGTAGCTGTCCGATAGCCCAGGCGATAGTGCGCTTCGTGATCGACCCCCGGTGAGCGACCAGCGACGGGGGGCGTGGGGAACGGATTGGTGACAACTGATCGTTAGTGCCGGGAGGCGCTGACGGGGAGGATGTCATCATGCCCGGCCCCTATCCCAGAGAGTTCCGCGAGGACGTCGTCGCTGTCGCTCGCAACCGTGAGAGCGGCGTCACCATCAAACAGATCGCCGCCGACTTCGGTATCAGCGAAGCGACGTTGCAGAACTGGCTCCGTCAAGCCGACGTCGAAGACGGTAACCGTCCCGGCCAGACCGCCGCGGACGCCGCCGAGGCGCGGGAGTTGAAGAAGCGGATCCGGTTGCTCGAGCAGGAGAACGAGGTCCTCCGCCGTGCGGCGGCGTATCTGTCGCAGGCGAACCTGCGGCTTGGTGGCTCCCCAAAATGACGTACCCGCTCGTATCTGAGCTCGCCGACGCGGGGATCCCCGTGACGGTGTCGTGCCGGGTTCTCAAGCTCGCCCGCCAGCCCTACTACCGGTGGCGCAACGACCCCGTCCGGGACGCGGACCTGCTCCGCGCATATCGGATCAACGCGCTGCATGATGCGCACCACGAGGACCCGAGGTTCGGCTACCGATACCTCGCCGACGAGGCCCGCCGAGCGGGGTGGCGGATGAGCCGGCGGACGGCGTGGAAGCTGTGCTCGCAGGCGGGGATTCTCTCGTCCGCGCAACGCCGGCGACGCGGGAAGGGGAAGAAGGCCGGGCCGCCCGTGTTCGACGACCACGTCCAGCGCGTGTTCCGCGCCGATGCCCCGAACCGGCTCTGGATCACGGACATCACGGAGCATTGGACGGGTGAAGGCAAGCTCTACTGCTGCGCGATCAAGGACGTGTACTCCAACCGAATCGTCGGGTACTCGATCTCAGATCGGATGACCGCGAAACTCGCCGTCGACGCCGTCCGAAATGCTGTCGCGCGCCGCGGTGAGGTCGCCGGATGCATCCTGCACGCCGACAGGGGCAGCCAGTTCCGCAGCCGCGCGATGGCCCGCGAGTTGCGCCGCCACGACATGGTCGGATCGATGGGAAGAGTCGGCGCTGCGGGGGACAACGCGGCCATGGAGTCGTTCTGGTCACTGCTGCAGACCAACGTCCTCAACCAGCAGCGGTGGACCACCCGGCAGGAGCTGCGACTCGCCATCGTCGTCTGGATCGAGCGGAAGTATCACCGCCAGCGCGCCCAGGACACCCTCGGCGGCTTGACGCCCATCGAGTTCGAAGCCAAGCTAACCGAGCCGCTCACACTCGCGGCCTAAACCGAACCTGTCACCAGTTCGCTCCTCACGCCCGGGTGCTGAGGTGGCAGCGGATCTGCTGCGTCCCGCGTTTCATGATGTGGTGCGCGCGGTGCGGATACGTCCTAATGATCCGAAGTGCGCGTCCTTGACGTTGGTCTTCACCGCTTATCCGGGGATCTACATGCACGCGGGACTATTGCACGACTTCCACTACCCAGTCTGCGGTTGCGACGCTTGCGACTCGAACTGGGAGGCCGAAGCCGATGAACTCGAGCAGCAAGTGTTCGCGACCGTCAGCGGCAACTACCGAGAGACGATCGAACGCGGACTTCGCCCCTGGGTCGATTACGCCTTCACCTATCCCGACGGCGCGAGCTCCGGGAAATCCCGCTCCCAAGATCTTCCTGCCCAGCGCCTCAAAGACGCCAAGCCCGTCCTCCGCGACCTTCCCGTCGGATGGAATCACTGGCCGCGCCCGGCCCCGCCTCTTGATCAACACGGCCTAGTCGCCGGCACCGCTGCAGCTCGGGACTGTCCGTCAGCGGGTCTCGGTGGGATCGCCGATCCAGCCGACCACCAGCGGGGCGAGCGTGGAGCGCTCATAGGCGAGGAACAGGAAGGGCGAGTCCAGCACGAGCTCCTGGTCAGGGATCTGGGCGGAGGTCTCGGTCATCACCACCGCGGTCGCCGCGGCGGCCTCCATCCCCTGCTCGTCGATCGTGATCACGGCCTTCTGCAGCACCTCGTCGATCACCAGGTCCACCGCGCCGGTAATGCCCGAGAAGTCAGCCTCCTTGCCGAAGGCGTCGGTCATGCCGAGGCTCTTGAGCGTGTCCTTGAGCGCGGATTCCCAGCCGATGTCGAAGGCGGGGACGGCCAGCTGGGTGGAGGCCTGCGAGTCCTCGAGCCCGCTCAGCAGGGCGGCGAGACCAGAATCCTTCCCGGATGCGGCCTCCGCCCAGGCATCGAGGACGTCGGTGAGGTCACCGGTGGGCTGCACGAGCGCGAGCGCGAGGTCTTCGCCGTAGGTGCCCAGAGAGGTCGCCCGGCACACTTCGTCCTCGTACCAGGTGGAGGTGCTGCCGTGGAGCATCTCGGCGCTCAGCTCCGAGCCGTCCGCAGTGGTGAAGGTGCCGCCGCCCTTCGTGAGCTCCTCGGGCCAAGCGGCCTTCAGGTGCAGGGCGTTGACCAGCACGAGGCGGGTGTTCGAGTCCAGGATGCCCTCGGGGATCAGCTCTTCGATGAGGTCGTCGGTGGAGTCGGCGACCCACTCGTTGATCTCCTCCCGGGCCTGCTCACGCTCGGCGTCGTCGGTGAAGTCCGCCTCGAAGAGCCCGCTGCCGAACCAGGTGGCAAGGTCTTCGAGGAAGGTCTCCTGGATCTCGAAGCCCTCCTGGAGCCAGGTCCCGTTCACGAGCGAGGCACGGGCCGGCTCGGGCGCCTCGTCGTCATCGAGCTCCCGCTCCTCGTCGCCGACGGTGGCCAGCAGCTGCGAGAGCGTGTTCGCACCCTCGGCGAGGACCTCCATGCTCCCACCGAGCACCTCTTCCATCTGCTGGAGGGTCTGCCCGGCCGCCCCCATGCCGACCATCGTGAGCGCGACCTGCGCGGACAGCGGCGAGCAGACCGCGTTGACCTCCGCGCGGTCGATCGCGCCGAGCATCCTCGCGGTGAAGGGAATCGCGACGCCGCCGGCATCGTCCGCCGGGCCCGGCGCGGCCCGTGGCAGCTCCGCGGCGAGATCCGGGCCCTCGCCCTCATCCTGCCCTCCGCACGCGGCCAGGCCCAGGGCGAGAGGCGGCAGCAGCGCCGAGGTGGCCAGCAGCGAGCGACGGCGCACCTGGGGGCGCCGCAGCTCGGGGTGTGCGGAGGCAGAGGTGGTGCGCATGCCTCTATCGAACGATGCGCAGGCGCCCGTGGCAAGGGCCGACGCCTCCCGGCGCCTCACCGCCCCCACATGACGCTGGTCGGGCACCGGCGCCTGAGCATCGGTGCCCGACCATGGGTCAGGCTGTAAGGGTCAGGCTGTAGGGGTCAGCCCTTGACCGAGCCCTCCGTGAGGCCGCCGCGCCAGAAGCGCTGCAGCACCAGGATGAGGATCGCCAACGGGATCACCGAGAGCAGGGCGCCACCGATGGTGAGCTGGTAGAACTCCGGCAGCCGGTCCGTCTGGGCCCGCCAGTTGTCCAGGCCCAGGGTGATCGGGTAGAGCTTCTCGTCGGCCAGCATCACCAGCGGGAGCATGTAGTTGTTCCAGATCGCGACGAACTGGAACAGCAGGATGGTCACCAGAGCCGGGGTCAGCTGCGGCAGCGCGAGGCGATGGAACAGGCCCAGCTCCCCCACCCCGTCGATCCGGCCCGCCTCGAGCATCTCCTCGGGCACCGCGGCGCTCGCGTAGATCGAGGCGAGGAACAGCCCGAAGGGGCTCACCAGCGAGGGGATCAGCACCGACCAGTAGGTGTTGGTGATGCCCATCGAGCTGAACAGGAAGAACAGCGGCAGGGCGACGGCGGTGCCGGGGACCAGCACGCCTCCCAGGACCAGCGCGTACACGAAGTTCCGGCCCCGGAAGCGGTACTTGGCCAGGGCGTAACCGGCGGCGGTGGCGAAGTAGGTCGCCAGCACCGAGCCCACCCCCGCATAGAGCAGCGAGTTCAAGCCCCAGCGGGGAAAGATGCCGCCGTTGGCGTCGAGCACGGCACGGAGGTTCTCCAGCAACTGGAAGTCCTCGCCGAACCAGAAGCCGCCGGTGCCGAACAGATCCTCGGTGGACTTGGTGGCGTTGATCAGCACCCAGTAGACGGGGACCAGGAAGTAGAGCGCCACGATCACCAGCAGTGCGGTGATGATGATCGTGGTGGTGGGCTTGCGGCCCGCATCACGAGAACCGGCGCGGGAGTCCTTGGCCGAGTCCCTGCGACGCCCTGCGGGGCGAGTCGTGGTGGTGGTGTCGGCGGTGCTCATGAGCGCTTCTCCGTCCAGTTGGAGACTCCCAGCGCAACCGCCGAGAGCAGGAAGGCGGCCAGTGCGATGATCACGGACTGCGCCGCCGCCATGCCGATGTCGTTGTACTGGAATGCGAAGGCGTAGGCGGACATGTTCGGGGTGTACTCCGAGGTGATGCCTGCGCTCATCGTCTGCAGCAGCCGCGGCTCGGCGAACAGCTGCAGGGTGCCGATGATCGAGAAGATGATCGTGAGCATCAGGGCGGGGCGGATCAGCGGCAGCTGGATCGCCATCGCGACCCGGAACGAGCTCGCACCGTCGAGCTTCGCGGCCTCGTACAGATCACCGGGGATCGACTTCAGCTGCGCGATGATGATCAGCATGTTGTAGCCGGTGTAGGTCCAGGTCACGATGTTCGCGATCGACCACAGCACCATGCTCGGGCCCAGGAAGTCGACGTCGATCCCGACCACTGCGAGGACGTCGATGATCGGCGAGAGACCGGGGATGTACAGGAAGGACCACAGGATCGTGGCGATCACGCCGGGGATCCCGTAGGGCAGGAAGTAGGTGGCGCGGAAGAAGCCCGGCCACTTCGCCGAGGCGCTCTCCAGCAGCAGCGCCAGGATCGTGGCGGCCACGATCATCACGGTCACCTGCACCACGCCGAACAGGATCATGCGCCCGATCGACTCGATGAAGTTGACGTTGGTCAGCGCGGCGAGATAGTTGTCCAGGCCCGCGAAGACGCTCTCGGTACCGCCCTCGCCCAGCAGGCCCTTGCGCTCGACCCGGGTGAAGCTGTAGCCGATCGCCATGATGATCGGGATGATCATGGTGCCGATGAACAGGATCAGGAAGGGTGCCAGCAGCACCCATGGGGCAGTTCTCGATCTCATCGTGCCTCCTCCGCGTTCAGGCCGATGGTGCGCATGATCTCGACGATCTCCGTCTGCGCTGCGGCGAACATGTCTGCGAGCGGGACTTCGCCGGTGACGGCGGTGGTCATGCCGTCCCCGACGATGGCCTGGACGCGCTGCATCAGCGGTGCCCAGGTCCACTCGAGGTTCTGGCCCTCGGCCATCGGGACGATGACGTCTTCGTTGTAGTTCTGTCCGGAGAAGAAGTCGTCGGGCTGCTGGCGGATCTTCCCGATGTAGTCGGCCGCCGGGGACCAGCCGATGCCGGAGTGCTCGATCATGGCGTCGATCCCGGCGGGGTCGGTGCACATCCAGGTCAGGAACTCGAGCGCCTCGGCCGGATGCGCGCTGGTGGAGGAGACCGCTGCGGCCGATCCGCCGTGCCCGCCCGAGGCATAGCCGTCGGGCCAGGTGGGCATGGGCGCCACGGCCCATTTGCCCTCGCCGCCGGGGATGGTCTTGGCCAGCGCATCGGACCAGGACCCGCTGATGGAGGCGAGCACGTTCCCGTCGGCCGCCGCGGCGTACCAGGGGGTCGTGAACGAGCCGTATCCGGTGCCCACCAGCTTCTCGGCGAAGATGCGGTCCCAGTACTCGGCAACCCGCATCGAGGCGTCGCCGGTCATGTCGACGATCCAGCCGTCACCCTCGGGACGGAACCAGTTCGCGCCGGCCTGCATCACCCAGGCGATCGGGTGGGAGCCGTCGGAGGGGTCCAGGCTGATCAGCATCTTGCCGGCCTCGGAGACGATGCCCGCCGTCTCGTAGAACTCATCCCAGGTGGCGGGGACGGAAAGGCCCAGCTCCTCCTCGAGCACCTCGCGGTTGTAGAAGGTGGCCACGGGGCCGGTGTCCTGCGGGACGCCCCAGATGGTGTCGCCGACCTTCGCCTGGCTGATGGCTCCTGGATCGAACAGGGACTCCTGCTCGTCGAAGCCGTAGCGGGAGAGATCCACCAGGGCGCCGGCGAGGGCGAACTCGGGGATCTGGCGCAGCTCGACCTGGGCGATGTCCGGGCCGCCGCCGGCGGCGATGGCGGAGAGGATCTTCGCGTAGCCGCCGGTGTTGCCCCCGGGTATCCAGGTGGCGTCGACCTGGATCCGGTCCTGCGACTCGTTGAAGACATCGCAGACGTTTTGCAGGTCCTTGAGCCAGGCCCAGTAGGAGAGGTGCACCTTGCCCTCCGCGGGCGGAATGGTGGGTGCTGCATTCACCTCACCGGGGTTAGGCGGCGCGCAGGCGGCGAGGCCGGCGGCGACTGCCGCTCCGCCCCCCGCCAACGCGGCTCGGCGTGAAAGACGTGGCGTCATCGCTCTCCCTGTCACAATTCGTCGGTGAATTCCACCCGAGCATAGCGTCGATCCGGTGGATGGCAAGGATGCTACCGTGAACGTTCACGATTTGAGAAGGGGGCGCGATCCGGCGCGCCGCGCAGCCCCGCCGAGCCCCTCACCGCGCGCTGCCCCGGGCCCCGCAAGAGCCCCGCTCAGGGCCCCGCAGATGCGGTAAGCACCACACTGCCGCCCTCCTGGCCCGCAGTTGCCCGCATCCGGCGCCCATGACGAACTACCCGGTGGTAACGTCACGCTCCGGCACCTCCAGATGCCGCATCACCTGCGCCCGCCGCGGCCTTCGCCGCCACCGCGCCCTCCCCGTCCCCAAGGAACTGCTTCATGGTCGACCTCCGCCTCGACGCCCAGTGGATCGACTACGCGATCATCGCGTTGTACTTCGCCTTCGTGCTCGGAGTGGGCTGGTACGCCAAGCGCGGCGTCTCCACCTCCATCGAGTTCTTCCTCTCGGGCCGCTCGCTGCCCGCCTGGGTCACCGGCCTCGCCTTCATCTCCGCCAACCTCGGCGCCGTCGAGATCATGGGCATGTCCGCCACCGGCGCCCAGTACGGCATGCCGACCATGCACTACTTCTGGGTCGGCGCCGTCCCGGCGATGCTGTTCCTGGGCGTGGTGATGATGCCCTTCTACTACGGCTCCAAGGTGCGCTCGGTCCCCGAGTTCATGCGCATGCGCTTCGGCACCGGGGCGCACCTGGTGAACTCCATCAGCTTCGCCGTCGCGCAGCTGCTGATCGCCGGCGTGAACCTCTCGCTGCTCGCCACCATCGTGAACCGCCTGCTGGGCTGGCCGATGTGGGTGGGCCTCGTGCTCGCCGCCGCGTTCGTGCTGTTCTACATCACCGTGGGCGGGCTCTCCGCCGCGATCTACAACGAGGTGCTGCAGTTCTTCGTGATCGTCGCAGCGCTGCTGCCGCTGACCCTGATCGGCCTGCACCGCGTGGGCGGGTGGAGCGGGATGAAGGAGCGCATCGCCGGTGACGGCATGCTCGGCGAGGAGCAGCTGCACACCTGGCCCGGCCAGGCGCTCTCCGGCTTCGACAGCCCGGTGCTGTCCGTGGTGGGCATCGTGTTCGGCCTCGGCTTCGTGCTCTCCTTCGGCTACTGGACCACGAACTTCGTGGAGGTCCAGCGCGCGATGGCCAGCAAGTCGATCACCGCCGCCCGGATGACCCCGATCATCGGCGCCTTCCCCAAGATGCTGATCCCCTTCATCGTGATCGTCCCCGGCATGATCGCCGCGATCCTGGTCGGCGAGCTCACCGAGTTCAAGCAGCTGGACGTGGGCGGGGACGCGGCCGGTGCCGCGGCCACCGGCGTCACCTACAACGACGCCCTGCTGCTGCTCATGCGGGACGTGCTGCCCAACGGCCTGCTGGGCGTGGCGATCGCCGGCCTGCTCGCCGCGTTCATGGCCGGTATGGCCGCGAACATCTCCGCCTTCAACACGGTGGTCAGCTACGACCTCTACCAGCAGTACGTGAAGAAGGACGCGCCCGACGGCCACTACATGAAGGTGGGCCGCATCGCGACCGCCGCGGCCTGCGTGATCGCGATCTTCACCGCACTGATCGCCGGGCAGTTCTCGAACCTCATGGACTACCTGCAGACCCTCTTCGGATTCTTCAACGCCCCGCTGTTCGCGACCTTCATCCTGGGCATGTTCTGGAAGCGGATGACGCCGACGGCCGGCTGGGCCGGCCTGGTCTCCGGCACCCTCGCCGCCGTCGCCCTGTGGAGCGCCTCCACCTTCTTCGGCGTCTTCGAGCTGCCGGGCCAGGGCCTCGCCTTCGTGAGCGCCGCGACCGCGTTCGTCGTCGACATCGTGGTCTCGGTGATCGTCACCCGGTTCACCGCCCCGAAGCCCGCGCATGAGCTGAAGGGCCTGGTCTACTCGGAGACCCCGAAGGCAGACCTCGTGGATCCCGAGGAGAAGGACCTGCCCTTCTGGCGCCGTCCCGCCCCCATGGCCGGCATCGCCCTGGTCCTGGTCATCATCCTGAACATCGTCTTCGCCTGAGCGCGGACGGAGGAGAGAACCCATGAGCACACACAAGGATCAGAACCCGACCGCGGACCGCGGATCCGGCACCCCCGAAGCCGCTGCGGTCCGGACCGCAGGCGCCTTCGACATCCGCAACTTCATCGGCTCCCTGCTGGGCCTGTTCGGCCTGGTCCTGCTGGGGATGGGCCTGTTCGCCTTCACCCCCGTCGAGGCCGCGAAGACCGGCGGGCTGAACGCCAACCTCTGGGCGGGACTGGCGATGCACATCGTCGGGATCCTCTTCATCCTGTGGACGAAGCTGGACCCGATCCGGATGGTCGTGCGCGAGAACGAGGACGGCGCGGAGGAGCCCCGCGACATCGCGGCGATCGACTGAGCACGTCCCTCCCTGGCCTTGCCCCACCTTCCTGGCCCCGGACACACCGGGCAGGAGCCAAGACCTCGCGGCGAAGGACGCGCTGGAGGAGCCCGGCCCCAGACACGCCGTGCGCTCGCCATCGAATCCACCGATATCTTCCGTTCCTGGAAGATATCGGTGGATTCGCGCGTTCCACGCCTGCGTGTCGCGGCGCGACGAGCCGCGGGCGACCGGGCCACCAGGTCACCAGGTCACCAGGTCACCAGGTCACCCCACCAGGCACCATCCCCGGGTGCGCGCTCCCCACCTGGTCCTTGCCCTGCGCAGCTCGCATACCATCGATGCCGACACCGCATCCGATGAAGGAGCATGAGTGACCGACCAGCCCCGCCCCGCCAGCACCCACGAGAACACCGCCACCGTCCCGTCATCCGCCGCCGAGAAGCCCGCCCGTGAGGACCACCTGGTCACCACGCTGCACTCGCTCGCACTCCCCGACGGGACGCTCGACTACACGGCCACCGCCGGCACTGTGGTGCTGAAGGAGGAGCCCGAGGGCGAGGAGTACGGGCGCGGCGCCGCCTACGCGGAGCTGTTCTCCGTCTCGTATGTCGCCCAGGGCGTCGAGGGTGCGGGGCCGCGTCCGGTGATGTTCGCGTTCAACGGCGGTCCGGGCGCCTCGACGGTCTGGCTGCATCTGGGCCTGCTGGGGCCGCGCCGCGTGGATTCCGGGGATGCCGGCTCCCCGACCGCTCCCCCGCACCGACTGCTGGACAACCACGAGACGATCCTGCGCGACGCCGATCTCGTGGTGGTCGATGCGATGACCACCGGCTACTCCCGTCCCGCACCCGGGCAGAAGCCGGATCGCCATCACGGGCTCACCGCCGACCGCGATCTCATCGCCGCGTTCATCATCGACTGGCTGAGCCGCAATCAGCGCTGGACCTCCCCGATCCACCTGGCCGGGGAGTCCTACGGCACCACCCGCGCCTCCGCGGTCGCCGCGCACCTGATGGACCGCTACTACGTGGCGGTCGCCGGGATCGCGCTGATCTCCCCGGTACTCGACTTCGGCACGATCGTGTTCTCCGAGGGCAACGACAGCCCGTATATCCATTACCTGCCCACCTATGCCGCGATCGCCCATGCGCACGGCAAGCATGAGGGCCGGCTGCTGCAGGACGTGGTCGACGAGGCGGAGGCCTTCGCCGAGCAGGAGTACCCGGCGCTGCTCGCGGCCGGTCTGCGCCTGGCACCTGAGCAGACGCAGGAAGCCGCGGCCCGCATCGGCGCACTGATCGGGGTGGACCCGGACTGGGTGGAGCGCGCGGACCTGCGCGTGGAGCATCTGGCCTTCCTCGCCGAGCTGCTGCGCGATCAGGGCCTGGTCACGGGTCGCATCGACGGTCGCTTCACCGCCCCGGCCGGGAACGGGAACTCCGCGAGGATGGAGACCGATCCGTCGATCGATCAGCTCGCCCCGTCGTACACCGCGGCGATCAACCAGTATCTTCGCAGCGAGCTCGAGTTCTCCTCCGACGTGATCTACGAGATCATGTCCGGCCGTGTCCATCCGTGGAGCTACAAGGATTTCGAGAACCGCTCGGTCGAGGTCGCCTCGGACCTCTCCCGGCTGCTGCGGAAGTCCCCGCACACCAAGGTGCTGGTCTCCCACGGCTATCACGACGCCGCGACCCCGTTCCACGCCAGCGAGACCGTGCTCGCCCAGCTCGCGATCCCGCGCGAGGACTACAGCGAGCGGATCCGCATCGAGTACTACGAGGCGGGGCACATGATGTACTGCCACGAGCCCAGCCGGCTCGCCCTCTCGCAGCACCTGAGCGAGTTCGTCACCGGCGCGGAGCCCGCAGGCACTGACGACGCGGAGGCCGATGTGGACGCAGACGCCTCGGAGTGACCTGCCCGGACCGGGCGGCCCTGCTCGCGGAGCCGCCTCCTGCCCACCCAGTCGTGAGTTCCGTGCGGCTAGCGACCCCGGAACTGCACACTTCTCACGACTCGATCAGGAGTCAGCACCAGATCAGGTCTCAGCACGGCACTGCGCCTCACTGCGCCGCACCTCGCGTCTTCCCGACCCTGGCTGCGCTCAGCCCAGCAGCGGTGCCAGCTGCCCGAGCGTCTCGTTGAGCGCCTCGGTCGAGGAGGGGTGGGTCCAGATCCCGTTCTTGAGCTGGGTCGCGGTGGTGCCGGTGCGCATCGCGAGCGCGAGAAGGTTGATGACCTCCTGGGCGTCGACGTGGAACAGTCGCGCGCCGAGGATCTGATCGGTCTCCGCGTCGACCACGATCTTGACCAGGCCTCGTGGATCGGCCACCGCCTTCGGGCGCGGCATCGCCTTGATGGTCGCGACCTGCTGGCTCGCCACCAGGATCTTCCGCCCCTCGGCGAGCGCCTCGGTCTCGGTGAGGCCGACGGCCGCGAGCGGCGGGGTGAGGAAGATGGTGGTCGGCACCGCGATGCGGTCGGTGGTGGTGCGGCCGGACGCGCTGCCCCCGGACGCGCTGCTCCCGGAGGTGCTGTTCCAGGGCGCACTGCTCCCGGAAGTGCTGTTCCAGGAGGTGCTGCGGTTCCCCTCGCCGGTCAGCTGGGAGAGCACCACCCGGAAGTCGTCGAGGGACAGGTAGGTCTGCTGCTCACCGCCGTGCACGTCCCCGATCGCGAACACGCCCTCGGCGCTGGTGCGCAGGTGCTCGTCGACGGTGATCGCGCCGCGCTGGTCGGTCTCTATCCCCGCGGCCTCGAGCCCCAGCCCATCGGTGGCGGGGCGTCGGCCGGTCGCGAGCAGCACCGCGTCGGCCTCGATCCGCTGCTCGTGTCCCCCGCCGTCGGCCACCACGGTGGCGCCGGACGGGCCATCCTCGATCGCCTGCGCCGAGGCGGAGTTCAGCACGGTGATCCCGTCTCCCTCGAGCACGGCGGCGACCTCGCCGGCGACGTCCGCGTCCTCTCCGGGCAGCAGCCGCTCGCGACGGTTCAGCACTGTCACCTCGGCCCCGTAGCCCGCGAACATCGAGGCGAACTCGAGTCCGATCGGTCCGGCGCCGATGATCACGAGGCGGGCGGGGAAGGGGTCCACATGCTGCAGCGAGGTCGAGTCATGCACCCGTGCGGAGTCGAGGCCGGGCAGGTCCGGACGTACCGGAGAGGCGCCTGTGTTCACGATGACAACTGGCGCGGTCACGGCCAGGCTGTCCGCCCCGCCGGTGACCTCGACGGTGCGCTCGCCGGTGAAGCGGGCCCGGCCGTCGATCAGGGTGACGGCGTCGAGATCGGCGAGCATCGCATGGTTGACCTCGCGCATCTTCCCCACCACGGTGTCGCGGCGGGTGACGGCACGGGCCCAGAACTGCTGGGGGTCCTCGCCGTCCCGTCGCTGCTCGGCGTCGTGGATC
The DNA here is from genome assembly GCF_052378395.1 of Brachybacterium sp. AOP29-B2-41. Taxonomy (NCBI): domain Bacteria; kingdom Bacillati; phylum Actinomycetota; class Actinomycetes; order Micrococcales; family Dermabacteraceae; genus Brachybacterium; species Brachybacterium sp. AOP29-B2-41. The sequence continues at coordinate 18,841 of NZ_JBQSXR010000027.1, read as the reverse complement.
AGGGTCTTGGTGGGCACGCAGCCGATGTTGATGCAGGTGCCCCCGTGCATGGACTCGAACTGCTCGATCACCGCGACCCGTCGGCCCGCGGCCCCGAGCGTGGCGGCGAGGGTCTTGCCTCCCTTGCCCCAGCCGATCACCAGGATGTCGAAGGAGAGGGTCTGGGCGGTGCGCTGCGCTGGAGCCATGAATCCATCGTAGACCTCCCCGATCCGCCCCCGCCGTGATGGACTGGCAGCATGGCTGCACCCCTCATCGAAGACCACGCCCTGCTCTCGGATCAGCGCACCACCGCGCTCGTCACGCGCGAGGGGGATATCGACTGGCTGTGCCTGCCGCGCTTCGACTCCGACGCACTGTTCTGCTCGTTGCTGGGGACGGAGGAGCACGGGCACTGGTCGTTGCGCATCGCCGACGGCGAGGTCCTCTCACGCCGCTACCTTCCCGGCACGATGGTGCTGGAGACCACGTGGCGCTCCCCCACCGGCACGGCGACGGTCACCGAATTCATGCCGGTCGCCGGAGGCGACGCCTCCACCCCCGAGGCGGAGAGCTCCGACTCGGCCTTGCCAGGCACCGGACCGGCGGACCAGTACGAGGACGGGGACCAGGACGGGCGACCAGAGAGACGCTGAACCCGATGACGAGCGCGACGACGAGGGCGAGGCCTCGGGCTCTGCGTCCGGCTCCTCCCCCGGCTCTGCGGGGTCCCTGCGCGGTGACACCGAGGATCACGCCGATCTGGTCCGCCTGGTGCGCTGCACCGGCGGCGAGGTCGAGGTGGTCCAGGAACTGAAGATCCGGTTCGAATACGGGCTGGCAGCGCCCTGGGTGCGCCGGGGCGAGGATGTCGCCGGGGAGAAGGTGCTGATCGCGATCGCCGGCGGTGACGGGATCGCGCTGCACGGACCGGCGCTGACCGCCGGAGAGAACCGCTCCCATCAGGGACGCCACCGCCTTGGCGCCGGGGAGGAGACCGCCTGGGTCCTCACCTGGTTCCCCTCCTGGCTCGAGGTGCCTCCGGTGCAGGACACTCGCAGAGAGCTCGAGCGCACCATCGCGGGGTGGACGGGCTGGCTGGGACAGGTGCGGGTCGATGAGGAGCATGCCCAGCCGGTGGCCCGCTCCCTGCTGGTGCTGAGGGCCCTGACCCATCGCCGCACCGGCGGGATCGTCGCCGCGGCCACCACCAGCCTGCCGGAGGACTTCGGCGGGGTGCGCAACTGGGACTACCGCTTCTGCTGGCTGCGGGACGCGGCGCTCTCGCTCGAGGCGCTGCTGACCCACGGGCACGTCGACGCCGCCGCCGGGTGGCGGGAATGGCTGCTGCGCGCGATCGCCGGGGATCCCGAGCGGCTGCAGATCATGTACTCGATCACCGGGGACCGGAACCTGCTAGAACGGGAGCTTACGCACCTGCCCGGCTACGAGGACTCCGCGCCGGTGCGGATCGGCAACGGTGCCGCCGGTCAGTTCCAGGCCGACGTGGTGGGCGAGGTGATGATCGCCCTGGCGATGATGCGCGATGCCGGCGTCGAGGAGACGCAGTGGTCCTGGCCGCTGCAGAAGGCACTGGTGCGCTTCACCATCGACCGCCTGGACGAGCCCGATCAGGGTATCTGGGAGATGCGCGGGGAGCCCGCCTTCTTCACCCACGGTCGGGTGATGGTCTGGGCGGTGTTCGACCGCGCGATCGATGCGGTGCGCCGCCATGACCTGCCGGCGAGCGCCGAGGATCTGGCGCTCTGGGAGCGGCTGCGGGAGCAGGTGCGCGAGGAGGTGCTGACCCGCGGCGTCGGCCCCGACGGCGCATTCACCCAGACCTACGACTCCACCGAGGTGGATGCCTCTCTGCTCCAGATCCCGCACACCGGGTTCCTGCCGGCGGATGATCCGCGCGTGCTCGCCACCGTCGCGCGGATCGAGCAGGACCTGCACGTGGAGAACGGGCTGATCCTGCGCTACCGCACCCAGGGCCAGGACGGCCTGCCCGGCGATGAGCATCCCTTCCTGGTGTGCTGCTTCTGGCTGGTCGAGCAGTACGCCTCCTCCGGCCGCACGGCCGATGCCGAAGCCCTGCTCGACACCCTGCTGGCCTGCGGGAACGACCTGCACCTGCTGGCCGAGGAGTACGACACCGGGGCCCGCCGCATGGCCGGGAACTTCCCCCAGGCCTTCAGCCATCTGGGACTGATCCGGGCCGTGGATGCTCTGGCCGTGGCGCGCGCCTGACCGGGCGGCGCCCGGCCGGACGGTCGGCGAACGCTCGCACGGCGGGTGCAGACTGGGAAGGACCCCCGACGACCACAGGAGGAGCACCCCATGACCCACCGCCCTGCCCTCACCCCCGCCACGATCACCGAGCTGCTCGAGCGCACCCCGCGCAGCTCCTTCGTAGGTGGCAGCTTCCTCGGCGGCACCCCCTCGCTCGAGGTGATCGACCCGGCCACCGGCCAGGCACTCACGCAGGTCGTCGACGCCGACGCCGCAGCGATCGGCATGCAGGCCCTCGAAGCGGCGCACACCGCCCAGGAGGACTGGGCCGCGACCACCCCGCGGGAACGCTCGGAGATCCTGCGCCGCGCCTACGAGCTGTGCCACGAGCGGGCCGATGACCTGGCGGCGCTGATGACTCTCGAGATGGGCAAACCGCTCGCGGAGGCCTATGGCGAGGTCACCTACGGCGCGGAGTTCCTGCGCTGGTTCAGCGAGGAGGCGGTGCGCCTGCCCGGCCGCTTCCGCCACGCCCCGGCCGCAGACCACGCGATCGTGACGGTCGCCCGGCCCGTCGGCCCCACCCTGCTGATCACTCCGTGGAACTTCCCGCTCTCGATGGGCACCCGGAAGATCGCCCCGGCGCTCGCGGCCGGCTGCACCGTGGTGCTCAAGCCCGCCCAGAAGACTCCGCTGACCTCGCTCGCGCTGATGGCCATCCTCGCCGAGGCGGGCGTCCCGGACGGGGCGGTGAACTGCGTGGTGACGAGCGATTCGAAGGGCCTGTCCTCCACGCTGATGGCTGATCCCCGGCTGCGGAAGGTGTCCTTCACCGGCTCCACCGGCGTGGGCCGCACCCTCATCGCGCAATCCGCCGAGCACGTGCTGAAGACCTCCATGGAGCTGGGCGGAAACGCCCCGTTCCTGGTGCTGCCCTCCGCAGACGTCGACACCGCGGTGGAGGCGGCGATGCTCGCGAAGTTCCGCAACAACGGTGAGGCCTGCACTGCCGCGAACCGCTTCTACGTCCACTCCTCGGTGGCCGAGGAGTTCACCGCGAAGCTGGTCGAGCGCACCGAGCAGCTGGTCCTCGGCCCGGGCGCGGAGGCGGGGACCACCCTCGGCCCGCTGATCGACGAGGCCGGGCTCGAGAAGGTCGAGGAGCTCACGGCCGACGCGGTCGACCGTGGCGCACGGGTGCTCACCGGGGGCACCCGGAGCGAGGGTCCGGGCTTCTTCTTCCCGGCGACCGTGCTCACCGACGTGCCGCGCGAGGCGCGGATCCATCGCGAGGAGATCTTCGGGCCGCTGGCCCCGCTGACCGTGCTCGATGACGTCGAGGAGATGACCGCCGCGGCGAACGACACCGAGTTCGGGCTGATGGCCTACGTCATCGCGGAGGATCTCCGCGAGATCACCGCAGTGACCGGCCGGCTCGAATCGGGGATGGTCGCGGTGAACCTCGGGGTCGCCTCCGATCCGTCGGCCCCCTTCGGCGGGGTCAAGGAGTCCGGGCTGGGCCGTGAGGGCTCCCATGAGGGCCTCACCGAATTCCTCGAGACCACCTACGTGCGCCTGCCGCTGTGAACTGGTAGGACGTCGGCCCGCTCGTCGGAGGTCGGCGACAGAGATTTCAGCAATCGATTGCACCAGGGCTCGCGAGTCGCTACGGTCGTGCCGGAAGGTCCCATCAACGACCCCCGCCTCCGTCCAGAGCCGGGCGCGGCGACACAAGGAGCTCGACGTGCGCACCATCTCCCGATCCGCAGTTGCCCTGTCCACCATGGCCCTCGCCTCCGCCGGCCTCGCGCTCGGCGCCGGCAGCGCAAGCGCTGCCCTGACCACCTACTGCGACGGGGAGGCATCGGGCGTGACCGTCCCCGGCGACCTCGTCGTCGCCAAGGACTCCTCCTGCGTCCTGACCGACGTGACCATCGAGGGCGAGGTCCGCGTCCAGGCCGGCGGCGATCTCCTGGTCACCGACACCTCGGTCGCCGAGCGGGTGGTCGTGCAGGCTGATGGCTACTTCGATGGGACCGGCGCCGAGATCGGCGGCAACATCGTCTCCCGGGGCGGATACGGCGTATACCTCGACGCCTCCACCGTGGGCGGCAGCTACGTGGGCCGGGCGGCCGAGGACGCTGAGCCCTTCCTCTACTCCTATGACACCGCAATCGACGGCCGCGTCACCGTGGCCCAGGGACTCGTGCATCTGCAGACGGTGACCGTCGGCGGTCACCTGACCAGTGAGAACTCCCTCTACACGGATATCCTCGACTCCACCGTCGCCCGCGATCTCACCGTCACCAGCGCCGCCGAGGGCACCGCGCTGTGCGGCAGCGAGGTCGACGGCGCGGCCACCTACACCGGCAACGCCGGCGTGCAGATCGGGACCGGCGGCGCGCTCATCGACTGCGAGGACCCCAACTACCTCGGCGGAGACCTCACCATCTCGGACAGCACCGACGGGGTGGACGTCACCGACAACATCATCCGCGGCGACCTGACCGGCTCGGGCAACGACCCGGCGCCCACCGGAGCCGACAACCGGGTCCGCGGCGCAGCCAGCGGTCAGTTCGCCGAGCTGGCTCCGGCCGCTCGCACCATGAGCACCCAGTCCTCGACGCAGGATCACCAGCAGGAGCTGGACGACAAGCGCGCCGAGCGGCGCGGCTCCGCCGAGGAGGCCGCCGAGCTCTCGGGCCCGGCCGACCTGCGCTGATCCCCCGGTGCGGTCGGCGCCGACGCCACCCGGTACGAGCGGGCATCGCTCCGACGCCGACCGCACCTAGACTCCGTCCATGCCGCGAACGATCTACCTCACGGGCGAGGCGAAATCGCCGACCAACAATCCGATCACCTCGCAATGGGGCCTTTTCTTCATCGGCCTCGTGGTCGATACTGAATCCCACGTCATCCACGCCGCGGACTGCACCGCCACGTTGACACTCACCGTCGAGTTCGTCCGCGAACTGCTGGTGGGGCATTCGCTCCTCGAGGATGACGCCTTGGTGGAGTCGATCACCGACAGGTACCACGGGTCCTCGCAGAGGGCGCTCGCCGCCGCAGTGCGCAGCGCCGCCGCGAAGTACCGCGACTTGTCGGCCGATCCCACTTCATAACCGCATACCCGCATACCCGCTGCCGCCCGCCCGGAACCTCACCGAACCGGATCCCGTCGGAAGCACCGTGAACGCGCCTGCCCGCAGGCGATGCTCACCGGTGCCTCCGATTTTTTTGTCCCTGGACAGCGGCCCGTCCCCTTCGATCGAGGAGTTCCCCGTGATCACCGACGGCCTGCTCATGCTCGGCGTCCTGCTGGCGCTGTCCTGCGTGCTGATCGTGCTCGAACGCACCACCGGCTGGAAAGTCTTCAAGTACGTCCCCGGCATGGTCTTCATGTACCTGCTGTGCGCGACTCTCAACACGCTCGGCGTATTCGGCCAGGACGACGCCACCCGCGAGCCCATCGCGCAGGTCAAGGACGTGCTGCTGCCGGCGATGATCTTCCTGTTCCTCTTCGGCTGCGACATCCGCAAGATCATCCGGCTCGGCCCGAAGCTGCTGCTGACCTTCTTCGTGGCCTCCGCCTCGCTGTCCGCGGGCATGGTCATCGTCCACGCGATCTTCCAGAACGCGGTGCACTCCGAGGCGTGGAAGGTGTTCGGCGCGCTGCTGGCCTCCTGGACCGGCGGCAGCGCGAACATGGTCGCGGTGCAGGACATCCTGCAGGCACCCGAGAACATCTTCGGCTACGCGCTGATCACCGACACGATCGGCTACTCGGTGTGGCTGATGCTGATGTTCGCCTCGGTCGCGGTCTCCCCCAAGTTCAACAAGTGGACGAAGGCGAACGCCTCCTACCTCGACTCCCATGCCGGCGAGCTCGAGGACGAAAAGCGCCCGGTGACCGTCTCCTCGCTGTCCATCGTGGTGTTCGGCGCGATCTTCATCTCGATCCTGTCGATCTGGCTCGGCGAGTTGCTGCCGGAGTACGGCGCGGTCATCAACGGCACCACCTGGTCGATCCTCATCGTCTCCCTGCTGGGTCTCGTCGTCGCGGTGACCCCGCTGGGGAAGACCGCGGGATCGAGCGAGGTCGCCTCCCTGATGCTGTTCGTGGTGATCGGGCAGATCGCCTCCGGCTCGGACTTCTCCGCGATCACCCAGGCGCCGATCTACCTGCTGATGGGCGCGATCGTGCTGGCCTTCCATGCCGCCGTGATGGTGGTCTACGCGAAGCTCACCAAGACCGAGCTGTTCTCCCTCGCGGTCGCCTCGACCGCGAACGTGGGCGGCATCGCCTCGGCCCCCGTGGTCGCGGCCGCGTTCAACAAGCAGCTGGTGCCCGTCGGCATCCTGTACGCACTCATCGGTTCGTTCATGGGCACCTTCGTGGGGCTCACCGCCGCTCGACCCGATCGGGGAGTACGCAGGGGCGCGGCGGGCACCGCTGGCCGGGTGAGCGGGCGGTCCGGGCGGTCCGAGACCGCGGGCCGCTGGAGCCGCAGGTCGGCTGCGGCAGCGCTGGACCCGGTCCGGCGACGAGTACAGGCGCCAGGGAGCACGCTCTGCCGATATGACCAGAGCGTGCTCCCTGGCACCAGTGTCCGTCGAAGCACGGCCACGGCGGAGCGTGCTGGGAGCTCCGTGCCGTCGTGCAGCGGCGTTGCCCGCACGCCTTGCGACTCTCAGCCCACGGCGTCGCCGAGCAGCCCCCGGGCTAGCGCCGTGATCCGCTGATCCGCCTCCTGCGGCGGGAGACCTGCAGTCATCACCGCCAGGATGCGCAGGTTCTCGCTGTCGGGGTCCCCGACGTAGGCCACGTCGTGCCGGAACCCGTCTACCCAGCCGGACTTCGAGCCCCACTCGACGCCCTCACGCAGCACGGTCCCGATCACCGGGATCTGCTGAGCGCGCAGCGCCTGGCGGGCGAAGGCGAGGTCCGCCGCAGCGAATTCCGGTACGGCGGGGCCGAACGTGGCCCCTCCCCGGACCGTCGCCCACATCGTCTGGGCAAGATCCGCAGCGCTGGTCTCGTTGGTCAGCCCCTGCGCCAGCGCAGCACCGTCACCGATGAGCCGTTCCATCCGGGTCGAGCTCAGGCCCAGGGCAGCGATCATGGCCCTGACGGCGGGCAGCCCGATCAGCTCTGCGACCTGGTTCCTGGCCTCGTTGCTCGAGCGATCGATCATGCGCCGCAGCAGCTCTCGCACCGCGATCGGGGCGCCCTGCGCAGGATGGGTCGGATCCAGGTGGTCGCCGCCGAGGGTGAACGGGGCGTCATCCACGCCGGTGAAGGTGCGTACGGCCGGCACCGTCGCGTCCAGGTCCGTCACGCCCTCTGCCCCGGCCCGTAGCGCGGCCAGCAACACATGGAGCTTGATGGTGCTCGCCGCGTAGCAGGGGCGGTCCGGCCCGTCGGAGGAGAGGACCCGACCCCCCGCATCGAGCAGGGTGTGGGTGACGGCGATCTGCGAAGGCGCGGCGACGGTCGGCACGGACATGCCTCGACCCTACGACGTGCCGGGCGGTCCTCTCGCTTGACTTGTCCCCCGCCCGCCCCGATCTGCGTATTCTGAGCTCATCCCCGGCCTCGCCGCCGGGTCACGCCCCGCAGAGGAGTCTCCATGCCCGCAGCCCGCGACGTAAACCAGATCGTCAGCGTGTCGCGGCTGTATTACCACCAGGGGCTCTCGCAGTCACAGATCGCCACGGAGCTGAACCTGTCCCGCTCCAACGTGTCGAGGATCCTCACCCAGGCCAAGGAGCGCGGGATCGTCGAGATCATCATCCACGACCCCGAGGGGCCTCCCGTGCGGGAGACCGCGCTCGAGCAGCAACTCCAGGAAGTCTTCGGGCTCCGGGAGGTGCACGTGCTCGCGGCGACCCGGGCGTCCGCGCCCGAGGTGACGGCGCGCCAGGGTGCGGCGGTCTTCACCGAGCGCCTGGCCGGTGTAAGGCGGGTGGGGGTCTCCTGGGGGCAGGCGGTGCAGAGCGTCATCGATCAGCTGGAGCAGCAGCGTCTGCGTCCCCTTCCCGAGCTGTTCCCCTTGGTCGGCGGGCTCAGTGCACTCGATCAGCTGGCGTCGGGGGAATCGGTGCTGCGCGCGCTGGCCTCGAAGCTCGGGACCCGGGCGCGCACCCTGTACGCTCCGGCTGTGCTCGAATCTGCGGAGACTGTGCGGAGCCTTCGCGCCGAGTCGACCATCGCCTCGGTGCTCGAGGCCGCGGCGACCGTCGAACTTGCCCTGGTGGGCATCGGTTCGGTGGGCGTGCACTCCTCGCTCCACATCGTCGAACGGATGAAACTCACGGACGCCGAGCAGAGCACCTTCGCTGCACAAGCCCCGGTGGGCGACATCTGTGCCCGCCTGGTCGACGCCTACGGCCGGTCTGTCGGCCCGCCCTCGGAGGATCGGGTGCTCGCGGTGACGTTCGATGAGCTGGTGGCGATCCCCGAGGTAGTGGGGGTGGCCTTCGGGGTGGAGAAGGCCCCGGGGGTCGGCGGCGTGCTGTGCAGCGGCGCGCTGGACACCGTCGTGCTCGACGAGCACCTGGCCCGCGAGGTTCTCGCCCGGCGCTGACGCCGGATCTCCCGGACCGGGCTCCTCACCCTGCGAGCCATTCCCGGGCACGGCGCTCGAGGTCCGCGTCATCGGTCGCGAGGAGCAGCGCGCGCACAGCCTCGGGCTCCTGCAGCCGGGCCACCAAGTTCTGCAGCGCGGCCAGCTGGCTGTGGGCATCCGCGAGCACCAGCATCACGATCAGCTCTGCCCAGATGGTGCGCTCCCCGGAGGAGCCGATCTCGGCGAAGGCCACCGGGTGCGTCGGGACAGCAATCGCGAAGCCCGGGGTGATCACGTGCTCGGGGTCGGTGTGCGGAATCGCCGCCGGCACTAGGGTGGGCAGTCCGGTGGGGTGCTTCTCCTCCCTCAACAGCACTGCCGCCTCGAAGGAGTCGGTGACCGCGCCGATCCCCCGCAGGCGAGCCGAGAGTGCACGCAACGCGGTGGGGGCGTCATCCGCCTCGAGGCCGAGGAGTGCGGCGCCCGGCAGGATGGTCGCCTCCGGCGCCTCGGCGGCACTGCCCGCAGCCGCGGCGCTCTCATCCCGATCCGTGCTGTCCTCACTCATGCCCCTGCTCCGTCCTGCACCTCGGCGCCGTCTGAGCTCTCTGCCGCGAGCACGCGACGGTCCCGGGCCTTCATCGCGAAGCGGATCGCGACCACCCCTGCCAGGCACAGCACGGCCGTGGCGAGCACGCCGACGGTCCCGAGCTCGGCAGCAGCGAAGAACAGACCGGTCAGCGGGTTCGCCCCGTCGACCAGCGAGGAGATCGTCGCCTGTCCGTCCTCGAGGGCGAAGCCCGACTCCACCGCGATCTGGGTGAAGGTGGGAGCGATCCAGGTGGCGATGAACAGGCCGGCACCGATCAGGATGCCACCGCCGATCACCGAGCGCACGATGTTGCCACGGAAGATCGGGACCATCACGGCGACGATGAACGGGATGGTGGCGAGGTCCACCAGCGGCAGCACCCTGTTACCCGCGGGTGCGAGGATCACTGCGATCAGCAGCGTGATCGGCACTAGCAGCAGCGAGGTCGCGATCACCGAGGGCTGGCCGACCGCGATCGCGGAGTCCAGACCGATGTAGAAGGTCCGCCCCGGGAACCGCTTCTGCACGAAGGTGCGGGCGGCCTCGGAGATCGGCATCAGCCCCTCCATCAGGATCGCCACCATCCGCGGCAGCAGGAACATCGCCGCGGCGAGCGAGATCGCGAGGGTGAGGATGGCGGTGGAGTCCTCCGCGGGAGAGTCGAAGCCGTAACCGAGGATGCCGATCAGCAGCCCCAGGATCAGGCCCATCATGAGGGTCTCGCCGAACAGTCCGAAGCGCTTCTGGATCGCTTCCGGGGTCGCGTCGAGCTTGCGGAGCCCGGGGATCGCGTCGAACACCTTGTTCATCGGGATGGCGAGCAGGCCGTACGGGGCAGAGGTGCCGTGGGGGAAGGAGATCTCCGGCAGCTGGAAGTACTTCTGCACGATCGGGGCGGTGAGGTCGGCCATGGCGAGGATCAGCGCCAGATGCACGGCGGCGCTCAGCAGCCCCAGCAGGTAGTTCCCGGTGACGGCGCCGACCAGCGCCCCGATCATCGCGCTGTGCCAGTAGTTCCACAGGTCGATGTCGAAGGTGCGGGTGAGCCCCGTAAGAAGCAGCACCACATTGACCACCAGGCCCAGCGGGATGATCATCGCCCCGATCGAGGAGCCGAAGGCGATCGCGGCGGAGGACGGCCATCCGACATCCACCACGTCCAGGCTCACACCGAGCCCCTCGGCCATCCCGGTGGCCGCCGGGGCCACCTGGGAAGCGAGCAGGCCGATCACGAGGTTGATGCCGATGAAGCCGATGCCGATGGTGACCCCGGCACGGAAGGACTTGCCCAGTTTCAGGCCGAGCAGCAGACCGAACAGCGTGATGATGACCGGCAGGACCACGGAGGGACCCAGGGTGTTGAGATAGCCCGAGATGGGGGCGAGGAAGGACTCCATGATGCTCTCCTTTGAGCGTGGAGGGATGGGGAGGGCCGAGGCCGGGTCAGCTCAAGGCCCGGGCTATCTCGTCGAGCGCCTTCTCCTGACCTATGCCGGTGAGCAGCGGCAGCGCCCGGATGACGGGCACGGTCACCGTGGCGGGGACATCGGTGGTAGCCACGATGAGATCGGCGTCGACATCACCGCCGACGAGGTCCATGACCTTGCCCTGGATGATGTTTGCGTCGATGCCCTGCCCGGCGAGGTGGTCTCGCACCTTGGCGGCGACGACGGTTGAGGTCGCGACGCCGGTGCCGCAGATGATGAGGACCTTCTTCATGGCTGCTCCTGGGGGATCGGGGATGGGGTGACCGGTCGATTCTGTGTGCTCACAGCGCCAGCCGCAATGGATCGTCCAGCAGTTCCTGGATTTCCTGGAGTGCACGGGCGGCGTCGGCGCCGTCTGCCACCCGGTGGTCGATGGACAACCCGAGCTCGCAGCTCATCCGTCCGGTCACGGTCCCGTCCCGCTCCACCACCGGGGCGAAGCCGACGGTGCCGATGCTGAGCGCCGTCGCCTGCGGCGGGGTGATCAGCGCATTGAACCGGTCCACGCCCATCCCGCCGAGATTGGAGACGGTGCCGGTGGCGGGCCCGAACAGGGAGGGGTCCACGGTGCCCGCCTTGGCGGAGGCACCGATCTCGCGGATCTGAGCGTCCAGCGCACGGACGCCCTGCAGGTCCGGTTCGGGCAGCACGGGCACGAGCAGGCCCCCGGGGGTGTCCACGGCCAGGACCACGTCCACACTCGGGTTCCGCTTCACCCCGTCACCGGCCCAGGACCCGTTCAGCTGCGGGGTGCCCCGCAGCAGCAGTGCGTAGGCGCGCACCAGCAGGGTGGTCCAGCTGATGCCCTTAAGCACGCCGGTGCGGGCGCGGGCGGCGGTGGACAGGTCCATCGTCCGGAACGCCGTGAACTGCGGGATCAGCGGGGTGGTGGCCATCGCCCGCGCCGTGAGCTGGCGGGTGCGGCGGTCCCGGGCCGAGCCCAACAGCTCCTCCGGAGCGGCGTCGACCACGGGTGCGGCGAGCGCCGCGGCAGAGCTCCCACCGGAGGCCGATGCAGGAGCGGCCGACGGGGCGGGCGCCGACGAGGCGGATGGGGCCTTCTGGTCGAAGACGCGCTGGGTGTCGGTCGCGGCAATCGCCTCCTTGACGTCCTTGACCCGGACCGTGCCGTGGGGGCCGGTCGCGGTGAGCGTGCGCAGGTCCAGCCCGTGGTCCTTGGCGAGCTTGCGCGCCAGCGGCACCGTCGGCGGCATCGGGCCCTCGGGCGCGGAGGCCGGCGCGACCGTGTCGGCGGGCTCATCGGAACCGTCTGTACCGTCGGAGCCGGTCATCCCGGTGGTTCGGGCGGCCTCGGCAGAGGTGTCCGTCGTGCCGGGGTTCTCCTCGACCGTGGCGCCTCCGCCGCCTCCGGCGAAGAGGTCACCGAGCAGGTCCTCCTCCTCGGAGGTGACCAGTGCGATGTGGTCGCCGACGGCGACGACGTCACCCTCGGCGTGCAGCAGCTTCGCGACTACCCCGGCGGCCGGGGACTCGACCTCCATGTCGACCTTGTCGGTCATCACCACCGCGACCACGTCACCCTTGGCGATCTCATCGCCCTCGGCGACCTGCCACTCGGTGATCGTGCCCTCTTCCATGGTCATGGACATCTTGGGCATCGTCAGCGGGATCTCGGCCATGGCTCACCACTCCTTCACGAGCGCGGCGGCCTCGCGGACGATGTCGTCCACCTGCGGGACCGCGGCCTTCTCGAGCTCAGGGTTGTAGGGGATGGGGATGTCGAGACCGCAGAGCCGCTTCACCGGTGCCTGCAGGTGCCCGAAGGCGGAGGATTCCACGATCGACGCGGAGATCTCTCCCATGAATCCGCCGAAACGCACGGACTCCTGGACCAGCAGGGCGCGGCCCGTGCGGGTGACGCTGTCGACGATGAGCGGCAGGTCCAGGGGCTTGAGCGTGCGGGGGTCGATGACCTCCGCGCTGATGCCGTCCTCGGCCAGGCGCTCGGCCGCCTCGAGGGAGCGCTGCACCTCGACGCCGGTGGCGACAATGGTCAGATCGGTGCCCTCCCGCTCGATCTTTCCGACACCCAGGCGTCCCACCTCGAACGTCTCGGGCACCTCGTAGGTCTGCTTGTAGAGCAGCTTGTGCTCGAGCACCATCACGGGGTTCGGGTCCTCGAGCGCGGCCAGCAGCAGCTCGGCGGCGTCGCGCGCGTTCGAGGGCATGACCACCTTGATGCCGGGGATGGCGGTGAACCAGGCCTCCAGGGACTGCGAGTGCTGAGCGGCGGCGCCGGTGCCCGAGCCACCGGGGGCGCGGATCACCAACGGGACGTTCGCCTGCCCGCCCACCATGAAGTGGAGCTTCGCGGCCTGGTTGGCGATCTGGTCCATCGCCTGGGCGGTGAAGTCGGAGAACTGGATCTCGACGATGGGGCGCATACCGGTGATCGCGGCGCCGACGCCCATCCCCACGATCCCGAGCTCGGAGATCGTGGTGTCCCGCACCCGCTCCGGGCCGAAGCGGTCGATGAGGTCGTTCTCGACCCCGAAGGCGCCGCCGTACAGGCCCACGTCCTCTCCCATCAGAAAGACCCGTTCGTCGGCGGTCATCGCCTGGGCCATCGCTTCGCGAATGGCCTCGGAGTACGTCATCTCACGGGTGCTCATCGTCCTGCCTCCGCATCGTCGGTGGTCGCGCCGGCGGTCAGGGCCGTCTCGGCGTCACGGGTGTCGGTCGCGTCCACGGCCGAGGGGGCGTAGACGGCGTCCAGCAGCGCGGCGGGATCCGGGTCCTCGCCCTGGGTGCCGAAGACGACCGCCTCGCGGATCGCGGTGCGCGCCTCCGCCTGCAGCGCATCGAGCTGGTCCTGGTCGAGGATCCCGGCCTCCAGCACGCGATGGGCGAAAGCCGCAATCGGGTCCTTCTCCTTCCACTCGGCGATCTCCTCCTTGGAGCGGTACCGGTTCTTGTCCGATTTGGAGTGGCCGCGCCAGCGGTAGGTCACCGCCTCGACGAAGCTCGGCCCCTCCCCAGCCCGGGCCCGGTCGATCGCCCGTCGGGTGGCCTCGGCGACGGCGTGGACGTCGTTGCCGTCGACGCTCTCGCCGGGGATGCCGTAGCCGATCGCCTTCACCGCGAGGTTCTCGACCTTGAATGCCTTCTGCGAGGACATCGACATGCCGTACTGGTTGTTCTCGCATACGAACACCACCGGCAGGTCCCACATGGAGGCGAGCGTGAGCGCCTCGTGCCAGGCGCCCTCACCCACGGCGCCGTCGCCGTGGAAGCAGACCGCGACGCGGCCGTTGCCGGTGAGCTGGTTGGTCAGCCCCGCCCCGGCGGCGATGGGGACGCCGCCAGCGACGATGCCGTTGGCACCGAGGTTGCCGGTGGCGACGTCGGCGATGTGCATGGAGCCGCCACGTCCCCGGCAGTACCCGTTGTCCTTGGCCAGCAGCTCGGCCATCATTCTGCCGAGATCCGCACCGCGGGCGATGCAGTGCCCGTGACCGCGGTGGGTGGAGGTGATCTGGTCGCCCTCCTCGAGGTTCAGGCAGGTCCCGGTGGGGACGGCCTCCATGCCGATGGACAGGTGCATGGTCCCGTGCATCATGCCGCGGCCGTAGAGGTCCTCGACGGCCTCTTCGAACAGGCGGATCCGCCACATGGTCGCGAGCGCCTCGCCCGCGGTCTCCGGGTTGGTGAGCAGGGTGTCGGGGCCGGGAGCGACGCCGGTGGCGGGGACGGTGGACTCGCCGGTGGTGGGCGTGGTCATCGGATCACTCCTTGCGCGATCATGGCATCCTGCATCCGGCGCATCGCGACCAGCGGCCGCAACTCATCGAGGAGGACGTCGTCGTAGGTCAGTGCCTGCCCGGCCGGGACGTCCCGGACCAGGGTCGAGGTGGCGGCGAGGGCGATCGGCAGCAGATTCTCCTCCCGGGCCTGCGCGGCGTCGTAGGCGGTACCGTGCAGGTGGTGCCCGCCGATGCCCTCGAGCACGGTGCCGGCGGAGAGGTCGGACTTGGCGGTGGCGATGACGTCGGCGGTCCAGGCGGTGGCGGCGAACGACGGCCGACGGTCCAGGACCGCCTCACCGATTGACAGCGGCGCTTCGATCGAGGCGAGGTGGAAGGGGCGGTAGAGCTGGAAGTGGTTCCCCTCCCCCGGCAGGCGCAGGTAGTGCAGCTCCTCGGTGACCACCTCGCTGTCGGAACGGACCACGACGAACACCCCAGGGGCAACGTCCCCGGTCACGTACTCGACCACCGGTCCGTCGGAGGTGACGATCCCGCCCTCGGCCACCGGGCGCAGCGTCGTGGCGAGCCCGTCGAGGTCCACGGCCGCGCCGTGCATGCCCGGGGTCTCGATCGCATAGCCGGTGGCGTTGGCGAGCGCGGCCATCTCGATCTGCGTCTTGGTGCCGTCGGTGAAGGAGGTGAGCATCTTGGGGTTCATGCCCTTGCGCGCGGCCTCCTCGGCCACGTCCTCGGGGACATCGGTGGGGCGCATCGGGTTGTTCTTGCCCTTGCCCGCCACGACCACCTCGAGTCCGAGGTCCTCCGCGTACTCGACGAGCTTGAGACATTCGACGGGTTCGTCGCCGCGGCACACCGTGTATACGGCGCTGCCGGAGGCCGCCGTGCGTGCCAGCAGCAGCCCGACGGTGACGTCGGCCTCGACGGTCATCAGTGCGACGTCCTTGCCGGCCAGGATGCAGGACAGCGCCACCTGTGCGGCCACGTCCGGGATCCCGGAAACTTCGACGACGATGTCCAACGGCAGTTCGGCCAGGCGCAGCCCATCGTCCAGCACCGCGGCGCGACCGGAGGCGATGACCTCGGCGGCGTGCTCCATGCTGGTGGCCCGTTCGACGTCGGTGCGGCCGGCCTCGGCGAGGGCCGCTTCAGCACGGTCGATCGCGACGTCGGCGACGGCCGCGACCTCCATTCCCCGGGCGCGGTGCACCTGGGCGACCAGGCCTGAGCCCATCTGCCCGGCGCCGACGATGCCGACCCGCACGGGGCGGCCGAGCGCGGCCTCGCGCTCGACCAGACGCTGTGTGTAACTCATGCCGGGGATCCTTCCGGGGTGGCCGTGCGGGGGCTGCGCGCACGGAGGGAGCGGGTGGGTTTGGCGGTCTCGCGGAACTGCGCGGTGGCCTGCCCCAGGGCCGTGACCATGTGCTTGCTTGTGGCCTTCTCGAGCGCGCCCTTGAGGTTGCCCTCGAGGAAGTCGGCACGGCGGAACCGCGCCAGCACCGTAGAGCCCTGCATGGTGCGGGCCTCCAGGATGCGGCGGGTCGTGGCGTCGACGGCAAGGATCACCACACAGCCGCGCAGGAAGCCCTTGCCACGGCCGGAGACGACCACGACGCCGTTGCGGTCGTGGGTGTCCGCGAGGTCGCGGATCGCGCCGACGTAGGCGCGGTGCTGCTGATAGCTGAACGCGAAGGACAGGACGATCGCAAAGATCAGCAGTGCGATGAAACCGAGCTGGTCCATGAGGTGCTCCTCGGAAGATCGGAGAGAAGGGGTGGTCAGGCCGAGCGCAGGATGATCTGCTCCCCCGCAGCGGGCGGAGTGGGTGGGACGGCGTCGCCGCGCACGTGCACCGCGCCCGGCAGTAGCTTCTGGTCCACGGAGTTGAGGTAGAGGACCACGTGCCCGAGCTCGCGCAGGTTCTCGGTGGCCTTCTCGCCCACCTCGTCCACCGGGTACTGGCGACCGGCGACTTCGAACACGTCCCCCACCTGGATTTCCCGACCCGGTGCGCTGGTAGGGGTGTGGACGACGGAGACGTCGGCCAGGGCCGGCGGCACGGGTTCGGCGAACAGGATCAGCACGCCGGCGTCGAACATCTCCTGCGCGCCATTGCCGATCCGGGTGACGGTGGTGGTCCAGAGGGGGGTGCTCACTGCGGGGTGCTCCTTGTGGGTGGGGAGAGGTCGGGGGTGAGGGGGGAGAGAGGTCAGTGGGGGGTCGGGTCAGTTGACGAGGAAGCCGGCGAAGTACGCGATGATCACGGCGATCGGCGAGGTGATCAAGCGGGAGAAGAGCACGGCGGGCACACCCACCGAGACCGTCTCCGGCTTCGCCTCCCCGAGGGACAGGCCGACGGGGATGAAGTCACAGCCGACCTGGCCGTTGATCGCGAACAGGGTGGGCAGTGCGTACTGGACGGGCAGGTTGCCCGCCGCGATCTGGGTGCCCATGAGCACGCCGACGACCTGGGCGATCGCGGCCCCGGGGCCGAGGATCGGGGACAGGATCGGGATCGCGGTGATCACGCCCAGCAGGATCAGACCCAGTGGGTTGCCGACCAGCGGGGTGACCATCTGGGCGATGCCCTCGGAGATCCCGGTGTAGGTGACGATGCCGATCAGCAGCGACACGTAGGCCATGAACGGGATGATCGTCTGCAGGGTCAGCTGCACGGCCTGGCGCCCGGAGGAGAGCAGGGTGTTGATCAAGTAGCCGATGAAGCTGCCGAACTTCACCACCACGCCGGTGAAGCCGCCCATGCCCCCGGAGGCCATCGCGGCTCCGGTCTGCTCGATTCGCTCCTGCTTGGAGGGCAGGGCCTTGGGGTCGGTGACGGTCTCCCCGTCGGCCCCGGCGCCCGCCGCTCCGTTGGCTCCGGCAGTGGTGGCCGCAGCGGTCGCCGCCTGGTCGGAGTCCAGGAGCTCGACGTCCCCGGGGGCCACCGCGGAGACGAAGATGTCCGCCGTGATGAACTGGGCCAGCGGGCCCGAGGGCTCCCCGGGATACACATCGACGGTGGGGATCCGCTTCTTAGGGTAGACGCCGATGCGGGCGGTGCCGCCGCAATTGATCACGACGACCATGACCTTGTCGTCCTCAACGTGGTTCTTGAACCCGTCCACCGCGGTGGCGCCGGTCAGTTCCGCGATGCGTGCGGCGACTGGGTGGATGCCGCCGTTCGTGACGGACAGGACGACGTTCTTGGTTTCGGTGGGGGTCAAGGTGAGTCCGTCGCCCCAGCCACCGCGGCCCCGGCGGACGTGGACGCTATGGGTGCTCATCGCAGGCCTCCCTGGATGGTGCCGGCCGCGTAGTCCTCGTCGAACTGGTCGAACTTCTCGCGGTCGGGACTGCGGCGAATCATCACCTCGGTGATCCACTGGGTGACGATGCCGCGAATCAGGATGACCACGATGCCGACCAGGAAGTACATGACGGCGAGCTTCGCGTAGGCATCGGGGTTGATCGCCAGCACGCCGGCGCTGACACCGGTCCACACGAAGATCTCCCCCGCGTTGGCGTGCGGGAAGAAGCTGGTGACCGGGTGGACGAACGAGACTGCGGCGTCGTAGAACGCAGGCTTCTGCCGTTCGGGCAGGAACCGACCGAATGTGTAGCACATCGGGTTGGTGAGCATGATGACGGCGAGGATCGGCATCACCGTGTACCGCGTGAGCGCGTACTTCCCGGACCAGCGCACAGCACGGGTCACCCGCTCCTCCCCGATCCAGGTGGTGACCGCGTACATCGCGGTGAGCAGGACGATCAGCAGCGGGAGGATCCCGGTGAAGAGTCCGGTAAAGCTCTCCGCGGCGGCCTGGAAGAGGCCGATGAAGTGCTCGGCGGCCCAGGTGATCGCCTTCATCACGGGATTGTCGGCACCGACGGCGGGAGCGGGGTCCGCGAGGAGCATTCCTCCCGCGACCTGCTGACTGTCGAGCCCTGCGAGGGCTGGGGCGGTCATGGTGAATCTCCTTCGATTCACGCAGCACCACCATGGAGGGAGCGGTACTGCTGGGAGTGGGGACGGAGGGAGGCAGCGGGAGGTTCTTCCCTACCCTCTCTCGTAACTCACAAACGTGACGACGAATGGCACATCCGTGTAATTCTGCGGCCCATCGTGCCCGTCATCACCTTATGACGCAAGTGTTACGGCTGAAATGCACATATGTGACGATCGAGAGGTGGGCGGGATTCGTTCGAGGGCAGCACGACGACGCGCGCCCCACCCCCGTGGGGGTGCGGCGC
>NZ_JBQSXR010000026.1:0-36940 GCF_052378395.1 Brachybacterium sp. AOP29-B2-41 | reverse complement strand
GTCCCGCGGCGGCCACTTCCGTGAGGATTACGAGGCGCGCGACGACGTCAACTTCCTCAAGCACACCATGGCCTATCGCACCCTCCCCGAGGAGGAGGGCCTCGAGGGCACCTCGATCCGTCTGGGCACCAAGCCCGTCGTGATCACCCGTTACGAGCCGAAGGAGCGTACGTTCTGATGACTGCCGTCGCTGAGAAGCCGGAGGCCGACGCCACGGCCGGTGAGGTCCCCTCGTTCCAGGTCACCCTGCGCATCGCTCGCTTCAACCCCGAGGACGACAAGGGCACCCACTGGGAGGACTTCACCGTCACCATGCACGGCACCGACCGGGTGCTCGATGCGATGCATGAGGTCAAGTGGCACCAGGATGGTTCGCTCACCTTCCGCCGCTCATGCGCCCACGGGATCTGCGGTTCGGATGCGATGCGGATCAACGGCCGCAACCGTCTGGCCTGCAAGACGCTGCTCAAGGACCTCGACATCGACAAGCCCATCACCATCGAGCCCATCAAGGGCCTCCCGGTGGAGAAGGACCTGATCGTCGACATGGAGCCGTTCTTCGACTCCTACAAGGAGGTCATGCCCTTCCTGGTCGCCAAGGGGCAGGAGCCCAGCCGCGAACGGCTGCAGACCGCCGAGGAGCGCGAGCGCTTCGACGACACCACGAAGTGCATCCTCTGCGCCGCGTGCACCTCCTCGTGCCCGGTGTTCTGGACCGACGGGCAGTATTTCGGCCCCGCCGCGATCGTCAACGCGCACCGCTTCATCTTCGACTCGCGCGATGACGCCGGTGAGCAGCGACTGGAGATCCTGAACTCCAAGGAGGGCGTGTGGCGCTGCCGCACCACCTTCAACTGCACCGAGGCGTGCCCCCGCGGCATCCAGGTCACCAAGGCGATCGCCGAGGTCAAGCAGGCCGTGATCCGCGGCCGCGTCTGAGCCACCGGCTCCCGGGCCTGCCGGGCCCATGAATGTGCGCTGGGGACTGATGTTCGAGAGATCATCGGTCCCCAGCGCACATTCGTCGTCTCAGGGATGCATGGGCACAGAGGGCGGCTCAGGAGTAGCTGACCACCAGCGGGGCGTGATCGGACCAGCGCGTGTCGTAGCTCGGCGCACGATCCACCTGCGCGGAGGTCGCCTTCGCGGCCAGGCTCTCGGTGGCGAGCTGGTAGTCGATCCGCCAGCCCGCATCGTTGTCGAAGGCCTTGCCCCGCTGCGACCACCAGGTGTACGGCCCGGGCCCGTCACCGTGGAGGGTGCGGTGCACGTCCACGTACCCGGCGGCGGTGGTGAGGCGATCGAGGTATGCGCGCTCCTCGGGCAGGAACCCGGCGGACTTCAGGTTGCCCTTCCAGTTCTTGATGTCCCACTCGGTGTGGGCGATGTTGATGTCCCCGGTGAGCACCACGTGGCGGCCGTCGCCCCGCAGCCACTCCAGGCGCTCCATCATCACGTCGAGAAAGGAATATTTGTCGATCATCGTCTGCGGCTTCTCGGTGTTGCCCGAGTGCATGTAGCAGGAGATGACCGTCATCGTGGTGCCGTCTCCCAGCGGGTCCTCGAGGTCGGCCTCGAGCCAGCGGCCGGTGTGGGCATCCTCGTCGAGGCCGGGCAAGCCACGGCGCACACCGGCCAGGTCGATGCGCTCCAGGGAGGTGCGGGCGGCGATCGCCACCCCGGCGCGTCCCTTCAGCTGCGAGGCCTCTCCCACGATGGACCAGCCCTCCCCCATGAGGCCGGCGAGCAGCTCCTCCGGGGCGCGCACCTCCTGCAGGGTGATGACGTCCGCCGGAGTGGAGGCGAGCCAGTCGGCCATTCCCTTCCGAGCGGCGGCACGCAGTCCGTTGACGTTGACGGTCGCGACTGTCAGGCTCACGCGGGCACCTCGATCCCGGCGGCGCGCTCGGCCGCCTCGACGACATTCTTCAGCAGCAGCGCACGGGTCATCGGCCCGACGCCACCGGGGTTGGGGCTGATCCAGCCGGCGACTTCGGCGGCGGCAGGATCCACGTCACCCACGAGCTTCGCCCTGCCACCCTCGGGATCCTCCTGACGGGAGACCCCGACGTCGAGCACGATCGCGCCGGGTTTGACGTCCTCGGCACGGACCAGGTGGGCGGCGCCGGCGGCGGCGACGATCACGTCGGCACGGCGGAGGTGGGACGGAAGATCCGTGGTCCCGGTGTGGCACAGTGTGACGGTCGCGTTGTGCTCGCGGCGGGTCAGCAGCGCGCCGATGGAGCGGCCGACGGTGATGCCGCGGCCGACGACCACCACGTCCTTGCCGCGGAAGTCCTGGCCGTGGCGCCGCACCAGCTCGATCACGGCGCGCGGGGTGCAGGGCAACGGGGTGTCGATCTCGGTGTAGGCGTTGAGGATCAGGCGCCCGAGGTTCGTCGGGTGCAGCCCGTCGGCGTCCTTGGCCGGGTCGATCCGTTCGAGGATCGCATCGGTGTCGATCTGCTTCGGCAGCGGGAGCTGCACGATATATCCGGTGCAGGCGGGGTCGGCGTTCAGCTCATCGACCACTGCCTCGACGTCCTCCTGGGTGGCATCCGCCGGGAGGTGCTTCTGGATCGAGTTCAGTCCGATCTGCTCGCTGTCGCGGTGCTTCCCGCGCACATAGGCGGCGCTGCCCGGATCTTCGCCCACCAGCACGGTCGCGAGGCCCGGGCGCTGATGCCCGCCCTCGACGAGTCGCGCAACGCGCTCGGCAAGCTCCTCCTTGATCGCTTTCGCGGTGGCCTTGCCGTCGAGGATCTGAGCTGTCATGGCGCTCCTAGGGTTCTCAGGGGTGGTGGGTGGTGCAGATGCTGCAGCGGGGTCCCTGGATGCAGGGACACGTGTGGGGCCCGGCGCGGTGTGCCGGGCCCCACGAGGCTGCTCAGTACTGCTGGAGATCGGCGTACAGCGGCTTCGCCTCGGCGAGTGCCGCGGTGCGTGCGCGCAGCGATTCGAGGTCCGCGCCACCGGTCAGGGCCAGGGCGATGACATCGGCGACCTCGGTGAACTCCTCGGCGCCGAAGCCGCGGGTGGCGAGCGCCGGGGTGCCGATGCGCAGGCCCGAGGTGACGCGCGGCGGGCGCGGGTCGTTGGGGACGGCGTTGCGGTTCACGGTGATCCCGGCCTCGTGCAGGCGGTCCTCGGCCTGCTGGCCGTCGAGCTCGCTGTCGACGAGGTCCACCAGCACCAGGTGCACGTCGGTGCCACCGGAGATCAGCTTCACGCCGGCCGCCTTGGCGTCCTCGGCCTGAAGACGATCTGCGAGGATCTTCGCGCCCTCGAGGGTGCGGGCCTGACGGTCCTTGAAGTCCTCGGTCCCGGCGATCTTGAGCGCGATCGCCTTCGCTGCGATGACGTGCATCAGCGGACCGCCCTGCTGGCCGGGGAACACTGCCGAGTCGATCTTCTTGGCCCACTTCTCCTTGCAGAGGATCATGCCGGAGCGGGGCCCGCCGATGGTCTTGTGGATGGTGGTGGAGACCACGTCCGCGTAGGGGACGGGGCTGGGGTGCAGTCCCGCAGCGACCAGTCCCGCGAAGTGGGCCATATCGACCCAGAGCACCGCACCGACCTCATCGGCGATCTCACGGAAGGCGGGGAAGTCGAGCTGGCGGGTGTAGGCGGACCAGCCTGCCACGATCACCTTGGGCTGCTCGGCGACGGCCAGCTCGCGCACCTTGGCCATGTCGATCTGGCCGGTCTCGGGCTCGGTCTCATAGGCGACGATGTCGTAGAGACGGCCGGAGAAGTTGATCTTCATGCCGTGGGTGAGATGGCCGCCGTGCGCCAGGGAGAGGCCCATGAGCTTGTCACCGGGGCGAGCCAGGGCGTGCATCACCGCGGCGTTCGCGGACGCACCCGAGTGGGGCTGCACATTGGCGTGCTCGGCGCCGAAGAGCTCCTTCGCGCGGTCGATCGCGATCTGCTCGGCGACGTCGACCTCTTCGCAGCCGCCGTAGTAGCGGCGGCCCGGGTAGCCCTCGGCGTACTTGTTCGTGAGCACGGACCCCTGTGCCTGCAGCACTGCACGGGGAACGAAGTTCTCGCTCGCGATCATCTCGAGCGTGCGCTGCTGGCGCGCCAGCTCACGGTCGAGCACCTGGGCGATGTCCGGGTCGAGCTCGGAGATGGACTGGTCGAGGACGTTCACAGGGCCTCCTGCAGTGTCGGGGCGGATCGGCGGTGGACGCCGTCCTGCCATCTTAGGTTGCAGGACCGGATCGCCGCGCGGCGGCTCAGAGTTCGAGGCCGAGCCTCACCGGTTCGGGGACCAGGTGCACGCCGAAAGCCTGTTCCACCCGCTGCTGGACATCCTGGGCCAGCGCCACCAGGTCATCACTGCTCGCACCGCCGCGGTTGGTCAGGGCGAGGGAATGCTTGGTGGAGACTGCGGCGCGTTCGCCGAGCGCATGTCCGCGTTCGATGCCGGCGTGGCTGATGAGCCAGGCGGCGCTGGTCTTCACCCGTCCGCCGTCGACCTCGTAGCGCGGCGCACCGTCGGGCAGCAGTGCCGCCTCCCCCGGCGCGAGGATCGGATTGGTGAAGAACGACCCGGCGCTCCAGGTGTCGTGGTCGAGCGGGTCCAGCACCATTCCTTTGTCGCCGCGGATCCGCAGCACTGCTTCCCGCACCGCGCTCATCGGGGCCCGCTCCCCGACCTCGACGCCGAGCGCCTGGGCGAGCTGGGCGTAGCGGATCGGGGCCGAGCGGGAGCCGATGGTGTGCTGGAAGGTCACCGAGAGCACGACGTAGCGGCCGGTGGCCGACGGCACCGGGCCCGAGTATCGGGTGCGCTTGAAGAGGCTGTCGCGGTAGGCGAATCCGCAGTCGGCGGCGAAGAAGGTACGCACCGCGTTCTTCTCCCGGTCCCAGGTGCGCACTCGGGAGATGGTCGAGGCGACCTCCTGCCCGTAGGCGCCGACGTTCTGGATCGGAGTGGCGCCGACGGTGCCGGGGATGCCCGAGAGTGCCTCGACCCCGACCATCTCGCGAGCGATCGCGTAGCGCACGGCGCGGTCCCAGTTCACCCCGGCGAAGTACTCGACGATGGCGCCGCCGCAGGTGGGGTCCAGCGGTGTGAGCTCGGCCGGGTCCACAGGGATGCCGTCCGGCTCACCGAAGGCGCCGACCTCGCAGGTGGCGTCCAGCAGCGGTGGGTCCTCCGGGTCCCGCAGGAGCACGACCGTGCCGTCGAACGGCGCATCGGAGGCGACCAGGTTCGAGCCACCGCCAAGCACCAGCAGAGGCTCGCCTGCGGCGTCGGCCGCGGCGACCGCCTCGATCACCTCATCGGCGGTGCGGGCTTCGATCAACTTGCGGATCTGCCCTCCGATCCGAAGGGTGGTCAGGTCGGAGAGCTTCATGCGGCATCGTTCCCGGTGCGGGTCTCGGAGGAGTCGACGGCCGGGAGTGCGAGGGTGGCACGGGCACGACCGAGCACCTTGGTGCCATCCACCTCCGCGGTGATGTCCACCCTGGCCGTCCGTGCGGCCTCATCGATCGCTGCGACGACGGCGCTCACCTCGAGGGTCACGGTGCCGGTCGCGGGCACCGGGATCGGATTCGTGAAACGGGTCGTGTAGGCACGCACAGCGGTGGGATCCGCAATCGCGTCGAGCAGCCCGGTGACCGCGACGCCCATGGTGAGCATGCCGTGGGCGATCACGCCCGGGAGCCCGGCCTCGGCGGCGACGGTGTCGTTGTAGTGGATGGGGTTGAAGTCCCCCGAGGCCCCGGCATATCGCACGAGCGTGTCGCGGGTGATCTCGTGCCGGGTACGGGCGAGCTCCTGGCCGATGACCAGGTCGGCGAGGTCCACAGGGGTGGGAGTGGTGGCGGTCATGTCTGCTCCTGGTTTCCGGGGAGGCGGGCGTGGCGAGGGAAGGCGCGGAGAGTGCGGCGGGCGCGGCGGGCGCGAGTCAGGCTCAGGCGCCGCGGACGACGAGCATGCTGCGCACGCTGGCGACATCGGAGCCGGCCTCATCAGTCAGGTCCACGCGGGTGGTGATCATCGAGTGTCCACCGGCGGCTCGGACCGCTTCGACGGTGAGGGTCGGCACCAGGCGGTCCCCGGCCACAACGGGTCGGTGGAGGGTGAAGGTTTCCTCCCCGTGCACCACCCGGCGGAAGTCGATGCCTGCGGCAGGGTCCTCGATGTACTGCGCCTCCGTGGCCTGTGCGAGGGATACCAGGAAAGTCGGCGGAGCGACCACGTCGGCGTGGCCAGCGCTGCGCGCGGCCTCGGCGTCTGTGTGCACCGGCGACCCGGCGCCGGTGGCGTGGGCGAATTCGATGATCTTCGCAGCGGAGACCGTGTGCACGGGTCCGGCCGGGTAAGTGCGCCCTGCGAAGGCGGGATCGGGGGTGGTGGTCACGATGTCTCCCGAGGTCGGGTCGGCGGGGCCGACGAATGTGGACCCCTCGATCATCTCACCGTCGGCGTGCGGTGGCGGTGCCTCGGCACGCTGGATCCCGTTTCTGTCACGGTGACCGAACCCATCGCCGCGACCAGGTCCGGCGTCGACATCCCCGGAGAACGACGAAGGCCACCCGGATGATCCGGGTGGCCTTCGTGGAAGTGCGTTCGACTCGCTCAGCGGGTCTCGCGGTGTGCCGTCTGCTTGCCGCAGGTGGGGCAGAACTTCGAGAGCTCGAGCCGGTCCGGCGTGTTGCGACGGTTCTTCTTGGTGATGTAGTTGCGCGCCTTGCAGTCAACACATGCCATGGTGATCTTGGGACGCACGTCAGAGCTCTTGCTCGCCACGGTTCGCCTCTTTCGTCCGGGTGACGCGCTCCGCAGCGCGCCGCGTGGGTCCCCGTGCTCGGGGGATGTGGATTATGCACGCCGGTGATGACCGGTGTGGTACCGAGAGCGGGGATCGAACCCGCGACCTCACGATTATGAGTCGTGCGCTCTAACCGTCTGAGCTACCTCGGCGTGACCGACGAAGCGGCCCGTCTCGAATGAGAACGGGCCGCCGCATCCATCAGAGCCCTGAAAGGGAATCGAACCCTTGACCTTCTCCTTACCATGGAGACGCTCTGCCGACTGAGCTATCAGGGCAACCCGGTAAACCTTACCCGCCTCCTTGCCCGGAGGCAATTCGGGGGCGGACCCCGGTGCTTCGGATCACATGGACCCTCCGCAGTGGCAGATGAGGGATTCGAACCCCCGTAGGCAATGCCAGCTGATTTACAGTCAGCTCCCTTTGGCCACTCGGGTAATCTGCCGCGACTGCTCCCGCTGCCCACCCGACCTGGATCGCGTGGCCGCCGGAAGCGGACCTGAATCAGCATAGCGGCGTCCCGCCGCCGATGCGAACTCGGAGGGGCATAGGGCCGCATGAAGAGCATCACAGCTCTCCGCGCGGCTCGTGGACAATGGGGGTGCGGCCCACCCGTGCGGCCGCCTGAAGGAAGGACCCACCGTGGCAGATTCATCGTTCGACATCGTCAGCAAGCTCGATCGCCAGGAGATCGACAACGCTGTCAACCAGGCAGTGAAGGAGGTCGGGCAGCGGTACGACTTCCGGGGCACCGGGGCGTCGATCACGCTCAGCGGCGACGAGATCGTCATGACCGCCAACGCGGAGGAGCGGGTGCTCGCCGTGCTGGATGTGCTCCAGTCCAAGCTCATCCGTCGCGGGATCTCACTGAAGGCGCTCGAGGTGGACGAGCCCAAGCAGTCCGGCAAGGAGACTCGCCTGGCCGCTGCGCTCAAGGAGGGCATCAGCACCGAGGACGCCAAGAAGATCTCGAAGCTGATCCGCGAAGAGGGCCCGAAGGCGGTCAAGGCGCGGATCGAGGGGGACGAGCTGCGCGTCTCCTCCAAGAGCCGGGATGATCTGCAGGAGGTCATCGCCCTGCTGAAGGGCAAGGATCTGGATGTCGCGCTCCAGTTCGTCAACTACCGCTGAGGCCAAGGCGCCGGCACCGGTACCCCACGCCTGACGCCAGACGCCAGACGCCTGACGCCTGACGCCTGACGCCCACGGCATGGAGGAAGGCCCCGCACCCCACGAAGGGTGCGGGGCCTTCCCCACGAAGAACCGGACAATCAGCCCTGGTTCGAGGTCGAATCCTGCTGCTCAGCGTGCTCATTGAGCTGCGTGCCCTTGTCCGCCAGCCCATTGACCAGATTGGCCACAGGACCGCTCACGAAGCTGTTCCACTCCTCGACATACGCATCGTAGTCCGGACCGACCCACTCCACCGAGTTCACCAGGTTGGTAGCGCCACTGATCAGCTCAAGAATCTGCTGACCAGCATCATTCACGCCCTGCGCAACCTCGCGACCCTCTTCCGGATTCATACCCTTGAAAGCCATGACCTACCCCTTTCGCCCCACCACGGAGCTTCAAAACACACGAAGAAAAGAAACTGAAGATCCGAGGATCAGGAAGACGCCTCACGCTGCGCCGCAGCATTCTGCGTCCCACGCTCAGAGAAATCGCCACACTGCTGAGTCACCTGCTGCGCAAGCTGACCGAGACCATCGGTGAACTCGGTGACGTAACGATCCCGGTCCTCACCGGTCCAATCGAACTCCGACACACGCGACGCGATCTGCTGGAACGCCTGCTGAACATCCTCACCAGCCTGCTGAATCTGCTGCGCCATCTGCTCGACAGACTCCGGGGTCATACCCTTCTTCATGGTGTCCTCCATGTCGTAGTGAAAAACTCGGTCCCACCCACCGGAGAAGACCTCCACGGCCACTGACCGCTTCCTCGACCCTGTCCCCCAGGTGATGACACAACTCTAGAACCCCCACCCCCACTTGGCGATGGGGACAACTCCCCATGGCCCTCCACAACCCCATTCCCCCGCATCACTGCAGGTCAAATGCCCTTCATGCGCTTCTCGACGTTGTGGACAGAGCCGGTCTCCCGCTCCAGGTCCCCTGACGGGCCCCGGGCTCGTCGGCGCATCGGACCTTCCGCCCGCTCTCCGCCGGCGCACAAGACCGCTGCTCAGCGAGCCCGCGCGCCCAGCAGCCCAGCAGCCCAGCAGCCCAGCAGCCCAGCAGCCCAGCACGAGGCCACCACATGAGCATCCGTCACGGCATGGAGGAAGGCCCCGCACCCCACGAAGGGTGCGGGGCCTTCCCCACGAAGAACCGGACAATCAGCCCTGGTTCGAGGTCGAATCCTGCTGCTCAGCGTGCTCATTGAGCTGCGTGCCCTTGTCCGCCAGCCCATTGACCAGATTGGCCACAGGACCGCTCACGAAGCTGTTCCACTCCTCGACATACGCATCGTAGTCCGGACCGACCCACTCCACCGAGTTCACCAGGTTGGTAGCGCCACTGATCAGCTCAAGAATCTGCTGACCAGCATCATTCACGCCCTGCGCAACCTCGCGACCCTCTTCCGGATTCATACCCTTGAAAGCCATGACCTACCCCTTTCGCCCCACCACGGAGCTTCAAAACACACGAAGAAAAGAAACTGAAGATCCGAGGATCAGGAAGACGCCTCACGCTGCGCCGCAGCATTCTGCGTCCCACGCTCAGAGAAATCGCCACACTGCTGAGTCACCTGCTGCGCAAGCTGACCGAGACCATCGGTGAACTCGGTGACGTAACGATCCCGGTCCTCACCGGTCCAATCGAACTCCGACACACGCGACGCGATCTGCTGGAACGCCTGCTGAACATCCTCACCAGCCTGCTGAATCTGCTGCGCCATCTGCTCGACAGACTCCGGGGTCATACCCTTCTTCATGGTGTCCTCCATGTCGTAGTGAAAAACTCGGTCCCACCCACCGGAGAAGACCTCCACGGCCACTGACCGCTTCCTCGACCCTGTCCCCCAGGTGATGACACAACTCTAGAACCCCCACCCCCACTTGGCGATGGGGACAACTCCCCAGGCAGAGGTCCCCACGCGACATCCCCCGGGAACTGACCCGGCCGTGCAACTTCGTCCCCGTCGTCACATGCGAACGGCCTCGGACCCGAAGGTCCGAGGCCGTCACCAGGTGAGGGGCGCGGGGTCAGCTGAGGTCCAGGGTCACGGAGTCCTGGATCGCGCGGACGGTCTCGATCTCGTCATCTGCGCTCTCAGCGCCGCAGCTCCCCACGATCTCCAGGACGTCCTTCGCCACGCCGCCGCGGTCGACGACCGCATAGCGCGCCGCCTGGACGACGGTCGGTCGCCCGGGCTGCGTGTATCCGTACTCGCTGGCGATCCAGGTCATCCCCTCCACCTGGATCTCCCCCGTGCCGAGCTCCTCGAGCTCGGGAAGAGCAGCCTTGCGCTGCTCGAGGCCGGCCTTGGCCGCGTCGAGGGTGAAGTCCGGTCCGAAGCGCTGCACAGTCACCACGACGTTCGCCCGGAACTGCCCCTCCACCCGGGGCTGTGCCACAGCGACCTGGACTCCGGGAACGGTCAAGGACTCCCAATCGTCCGGCACCTCTATGGTGATGCGCGGCGGACCCGGAAAATCCGCGCTCGGATATTCGATGTTCTTGGCCATGGATTAGCTCCGTTCGTCCCACCTCTGACGGCGCCAAACATATCAGGCATGAACGAGGCCCGAACACGCCATGGGTTCGGGCCTCGGGCATCGGTCGCGAGTACCGGGTGATGCGTTGTCAGTTCGAGGAGGTCGCGTCCTGCTCGGCCGCATTGCGATCCGCCGTATCGCCGAGATCGTTGACGGAATTCATGATCTGCTGCAGTGCCGGAACCATCTCTCCCGACCACTGGCTGCGGAAGCGATCAGCATCGGGACCGGTCCAGTCCACCTCTTCGAGACCGGAGGTGAGCTCCTGCTCGATCCTCGTGATCTCTTCGGCCGCATCGCGGAGCTGGGCCGACATCCGCCGGACCTCTTCGACGTTCATACCCTTCGTGGCGTTCACGGTTCGGGTTCCCCTTCCTGGTGTCTCGCGCCTGCGCCCTGATCCGGTGCACGGGCCTGCTGTCGTACGGAAATCACTCTAGAGCGATCTGGGAGCCGGGACCATGGGGAGGAGTCCCCATGGGGACAACCGAGCACTTCCCGCATCTTCCCGTGGCAGCGCGGCAGCCCGAGCACACCCGCACCGTCCTGCCCGCCCGCACCGTTCAGCCAGTGGTGATCTGTGCGACCTGCAGCTTCAGCGCGCGTCCGCTGTAGACGAGGAAGCCACGGCCGGCGGGGAAGTCCGCTCGACGGATCCTCCCCAATCCGGTGCCGAGCAGGGAGTCCCCGTCCATGTCGCTGGGCTGCAGGAGCAGGCCGCGGCGACCGGCCTTGAAGGGCTGGGCGAGCACGTAGGCCTGCGACCACGACGCGGATTCGTTCTCACCGACCACGAACTGGCCCTCGCGAGTGCTGGCACGGATCAGCTTGTCCAGATCATTCTCGACGCCGCTGCCGGTGAAGTCCGCGACCCCGTCGATGAACAGGGCCAGCTTTCCCTCACCGACGCTGCCGGATTCGATGGTCTCGCGCAGCTGGGCGGCGAGCTCCCTGACGGTGTCCGGGTCCGAGGCCTCCACATCCCAGATCGGCAGGCCGGTCAGCGGGGTGCGACGCGAGGAGAAGCGCACCAGGCGCATCGGCTCGTCCATCGCCTTCAGCCCGGTGGCGATCGTCAGCATCGCGGTGGTGCGCCCGGATCCCATCGGCCCGGTGACCATGAAGGCGCCGCGCGGCTCGTAGGTGATCTCGGCGAGCGTCTCGTCGGCCAGGCCCAGCACCGGGAGACCGCCGCGGGTCGGTCGCAGCGAGGAGAACTCCACCCGTTCGGGAAGTCGTTCGATCGCCGGCGCCTCGGGCACCCCGGCCCGCCGCATCGCCTGGGCGAGCTTGGCGACCTCGCGGGACTGCAGCGCGACGTTGGAGTCTCCGCCATGCACCGCGACCTGCACCTCGTGGCCGTCCTGGATCGCACGTCCAGGCGGAGAGTTGGCGTCCAGCACGTCCTTAGGCTCGCCGAATCCGGCGTAGTCATCGATGCTGGCCATGCGGTGGATCAGTCGTCTCTGGATGGATGATCCGAGCGAGGTGGGAATCGCGTTGGGGCGGTCGCCGGTGACGATGACGTGCACCCCCACCTGGCGGCCGTCGGTGGCGATCTGGACGAAGGCCGTGAACCACTTGGACAGATTCGAGTAGTCATACGCTTCGCGGAAGGCCGCCATGCCGTCCACCAGCAGCAGGATGCGCGGGGTGTCGGGCTTGCCGGCCAGCTCGCGGTACTCCGCCACGGAGCCGGCACGGATCCTCGCGAACTCCTTGGCCCGCTCGTCGATCAGCTCCCGCAGGGTCCGCAGAAGGCGGATCACCCTCTCCTCGTCATCGCCGGGGATGATCGAGCCCACGTGCGGCAGCTCCTCCAGCATCGTCAGACCGGAGGCACCGAAGTCGAGCCCGTAGACGTGCACCGGCCCGCCGCGCACGGTCGAGGCGGCCGAGATCGCGAAGGTGCGCAGGGTGGTGGACTTTCCGGAGCCGCCCGTGCCGTAGATGGCCATATTGCCGTCACGGTCGGGGTAGTAGGAGGTGGTCGGCTGCGCCTGGTCCTCGGGAACATCCATGACGCCGAGCAGGAGCTCCTCGTCGGTGCGTCGGCTGGGAAGCCGGGAGAGGTCGTAGGCGTCGGCGAGCTCGGACAGCCACGGCTTGCGGGGCGCGGGCACCCCGGCGTTCTCCGCTGCGGCTTTGACCGTGGCCACCACGCGGGAGATGTCGTTGGGACCGGGGTCCTTGACCTCCTTGGTCGGTGGGGAGGGGATGTCCCATTGCTCGCCGGTGCCGAAGTCCTTCTCGACGATGTCGATCCGGGCCCGCTCGGGCTCATCCGTGGTCCACCCACCGGCGTACCCGGTCTGGAAGGTGGCGATGCGGCCGGGCCCGGTCTTGGCTGCGCCACGTCCCGGGATGCTGGGGTCGAAGTGCGCGGACATCTTGTCTCCGAGGATGTCCTTGGAGTCGGCCTCGTCCGCCATGCGCAGGGCGATGCGGAGGTTCGTGTTGGCGCGCAGGTTGTCCTTGATGACGCCGGCCGGGCGCTGGGTGGCGAGGATCAGGTGCAGGCCGAGGGAGCGGCCACGGGCGGCAACGTCCACGACGCCGTCCACGAATTCGGGGATCTCCTTGGCCAGTGCCGCGAACTCGTCGACGATGATGATGAGGCTGGGGGGTGCCTCGGGATCGCCGGTCCTCTCGAGCGAGACCAGGTCCTTCGCCTTCTTGCGGTTCAGCAGATGCTCGCGGTAGTGCAGCTCGGCGCGCAGCGAGGTCAGGGCTCGTCGCACCAGGTGCTGCGAGAGGTCGGTGACCAGGCCCACGGTGTGGGGCAGCTCGACGGCGTCGGCGAACGCAGCGCCGCCCTTGTAGTCCACGAACAGGAAGGTCACGCGATCGGGGCTGTGGGCGGTGGCCATGCCCAGCACCCAGGCCTGGAGGAACTCCGACTTGCCGGCGCCGGTGGTGCCGCCGACCAGAGCGTGCGGGCCGTTGGTGCGCAGGTCCAGGTGGTAGGCGTCCTGGCCGTTGTGGCCGATCAGTCCGCGGAGGTTTGCATCGTGCTTGCGGCGCTGAGGCTCCGAGCCGTCGCGCGGGGTGAGGGAGTTGTTCTCCTTCCACCGCTCGATGATGTAGTTCGGGTCCTCGGCCGTCTGCATGCCGGCGAGCTTGAGATAGGAGATCGCCCGCGGGAGGTCGGAGTCGTCGTCGATCGGGACTCCCGCATCGACCACCGGGGAGAGGTGGCGGGCCACACCCGAGGCCACCTCGATCGAGACGGTCTCGACGGTGACCGGGTAGAACCGCTCCCCCAGCCGCACGTGGCCGGCGCTCGCGCCGTCGACTGACTCCTCGACGGACACGTAGGTGCGGCAGGCCGCCGGGAGTGCGGCGACGTTGGAGGCGCTCCAGATGACGTGCACGCCGACATCCGGTCCGCGCTCGGCGATGCGCACCAGGCGAGCCCGATCCACGGGCGCGTCGTCCTCGATGATGACCACCAGGCTCGGGGTGACCGGCTCGGGCGGGATCGGCGTCTCCTGCT
Organism: Brachybacterium sp. AOP29-B2-41; assembly: GCF_052378395.1. Taxonomy (NCBI): domain Bacteria; kingdom Bacillati; phylum Actinomycetota; class Actinomycetes; order Micrococcales; family Dermabacteraceae; genus Brachybacterium; species Brachybacterium sp. AOP29-B2-41. Next base: position 22,929 of record NZ_JBQSXR010000026.1, on the reverse strand, counting down.
TGACGTCGGAGGTCATCGGGGTGCGCAGCTGGGGCGGGGCGTCGCCGGCCCGCTGCTCGATGAGCTCCTCGATCCGTGCGACCAGTGAGTTGCCCCGCCCGGGGGTGTCCGCCAAGTGGTCCCCCGGCAGCGGCGAGTGAGGGCTCGAAGTGTGCGGGAGCCATTTCAGCCACTGCCACATCTCGCGGCTCGCGCGCGAGGTGATCGCGGCGATCGCGACCTCCGCCGGTGAGTGGAGGGAGAAGAGCTGGGTGACGATGCCGCGGGCGACCCCATCGGCCTCCTCCCCACCGCCGGCGACACCGAGGTTCCCGGCGTTGCGGAGCTCCGCGACCACCGGCACTCCGGCGATCAGCTTGTACTCCTCGTTCATGTCATCGAGCATGTCGTAGTACTTGGGGATCGCGTCGTTCTCCCCCGGCATCTCGATGCCCACGCGAGAATCGGCGACGCCCAGTCCCAGCCGCACGGTGCCGAAGGCGTTGTGCTCGGGACGGTGGGTCCACAGCAGGCGCCCCAGGCGGAAGGCGGCATCCACGGTATCGGCGGCCGACGGGGCCTCGACCAGGCGCACCGCACGTTCGAGGTCCTGCGCGGCGGTGACCCGGCGCTTGAGGGAGGCCAATCCTTCCTCGAAGTTCTTGATCTGGCGCTCGAGCATCTTCTTCTGCTGGAACTTGCGGTTCAGATATCCCGCGGTGGCCATCATCGGCATCATGAACACGAACATGAGCGAGAACGGGCTGCGGGTCATCGAGAACATGAGGCCGCCCATGAGGATCGGGGCGAACATCATGAAGATGGGGAAGAACTGCGGGTTGGGCTCCTTCGGCGGGGTCGGCGCCTTGAGGGGGCGGTAGGGGAACCGCGGCACCACCCGGGGCGAGCGGTTGAACTCCACCACCGGAGAGCTCGGTGCGGTGCCGCCGAGGCGATGCAGGGCGATCACCGAGAAGGTGGTCTGGCCGATCAGCACCGTGTCCGCGGGTCCGATCACGGCTCGCTGGACCTGCTCGCCGCCGATCACCACTCCGTTGGAGGAATGCAGGTCGACGATCTCGATCGAGTCTCCGACGTTGATGCGGGCATGCCGCTTGGAGAGCATCGGATCCGCGATGCGGATGTCGAGATCCCCCTCGCGACCGATCACGCTGGACCCCGTGGGCAGTGGGAATTCGCGGCCTGTCTCGGGCCCCGACAGCACCCGCATCAGTGCGACCGCTGCGCCGCGCGACTCGGAACGGGTGGCGTACTCGGTGGAGGAACGGGCGATCGAGACCACGCTGCCGGACCGCAGCCCGGCCTGGATGAGGTCGATCTCGCGGTCCAGCGAGCGCACCCCCTTCGCGCCTGTGCCCGCGCCGGGGTCCTGGACCTGCAGGGTCAGGCCTTCCGGTGCCACCGCGTCGCTGCGCAGCGGATCCGCGGAGTACAGGGCACCCGCCACATCAGCCACCGTCGCGGTCGCATCGGCGGTGACCTCGAGATCGGTCAGCCGGTCCTCGGGCCTGCGCAGCGTGAGCTTGATACGCACTGGTGTTCCTCCCCCTCAGCGGACCCCTCGTCCGCCTGCTGCAGCGCCCCTGGGGGCAACCCGTTCCAAGAATGCGTGTGCTGCCTCGGCCGCTGTGTGCTGGCGTCGGCGGTCGTTCAGTCCTCGTCGATATCCTGCGACTGGTCCAGCAGGTGGAGGTCTTCACTGCTCACCAGCCGAGAGAAGACGGCGTGCTCCACCAGGCGGGCCCGCCGGTTGCTGGCCAGCTTGCCCGGTCCGCCACGCAGTCCCCGCACCCCGAGCCGGTCGAGCTTGTCGCAGACGTTGTCGAGCTTGCGGTTGAACTTCGTGAGCGGCCATCCCAATCGTGCTGCGGCCTGGGCAGAAGTGGGCACCGAGCTCATCCCGGATCCTTCTCGGGTCAGCATCGGTTCGGCGAGCCCGAGGATCAGGAGCTTCTGGCTCGGGGTGAGCTGCACCGAGCCGACGGTGGTCTCCCCTGCCGGATCCTCCGGACCGGCGATCCGTGCGAACTCCGGGGACTCCGCATGCACCGACAGGTCATAGGTGGTGGGCCCGGCCGTGAACACCACCTTGGTGATGTCGAAGACCAGCGGGATGCGCGCGCCGGGGGCGAGCCAGGCCTGCATCGAACCGGTGCCGTCGGTGATCGTCGCGGACAGCCGCGAACCGATGTTCACCAGCCACCACATCGACTCCACCTGGACGATCGTGAGGAAGCGTCGATGGAGGAAAGGATTGTCCTCATCGATCGCAAGATCTGCCTCGCGGCCGATCGTGAGCTCCTCACCGTCCTCGACGCGGTACCACTCCCCGCAGAACTCGACCGAAATCGTCGACGCCATCGTCAGCCGTCCCCTCTGTCATCACGACTGTTCGTCATGGTTGCACCGTACCTGTCTCGCCTACTCATAACAGCTCTCTCCCGGGGGGCTCGAATTGCCGTTGGGATTGACCGTCTGCACCTGGACACAGGGGGCAGGCTGCTGTGGTGGGATCTCCAGGACGACCGAGTTCAGGCCGTGGACCTCGTGCTGCTGCTGGTAGCGCTCGTAGTTGTCCGGCATGTCCTTCCACTGGACCACGTAGTGCTCATCCTTCGTGACCCCGGCCGGCGGTTCCCAGCTGACCTGTACCAGACCGGGCGCACCAGTGCTCCCCGCTGCGATGAGCGTGAACTTGATGTCCGTCGGCGGCTCCAGCGGATCCTGCGGCGGAGCCGCGACGTTGATGTCCGTACTGGGAATGGGTTCCGGCTCGGGGATCAGGAAGTAGCGCACTCCGAGGGTGGCACCCACGCCGAGCACCACGATCAGCACCGCCGCCAACACCACGAAAGGCCAGGCCGGCGCCTTCGCGGGCTCCTCCTCGTGCTCGGCGTAGCCGGGCGCGGGCAGCGGCGAGTGCGCAGAGGCACCCGCGGGACGCGCACCGATCGGGCGCAGCAGGGTCGACTCGACGGAATCATCCGTCGCAGAGGTTGCCGGGGCACCGAATCCGGGCGCGGCCGGGGCGCCGATCGCGGGGGCGACGCCGGCGTAGGGATCGAGCCTGCGCCGGCTCCCAGGGCCGGTGGTGCTGACCGACTCCGGGTCCACGGTGGCAACCTTGCGGATCCGAGTGTGCATGTCGAGCTCGTCGTCCTCGGCACTGTGCGCGGCCGCGGTGCTCCGGTCGTCGAGCACGTCCATCTGGGTGACCGGCAGAGAGAGGGAGAGCTCCACCTGCTGCAGCCCACGGCCGAAGGCGAGAGCCGTGTCATACCGGCCCGCCTGCTCCTTGGCCATCGCGATCGAGAGGACCCGGTTCAGTTCTGCCGGCACATCAGGGCGGGTCAGTGGCTGCAGCGGCTCGCTCGAGATGCGATGGATGAGATCCGAGGCGGTGTTGCGCCGCCCGCGGTGCTCGAAGGGAGTCTGCCCGGCCAGCAGCGAGTACACGGTCGCAGCCAGGGAGAACACGTCCGAGCGCACGTCGGCGCGGGGCGGGTCGGCGAAGAACTCCGGCGGGGACCACGGGATCGACATTCCCTGGGAGTCTTCGACGTCATCGCCCTGGCCTGCGGCGATCGAGATCCCGAAGTCCGTCAGCGCCGGGCGGTTGTAGTCGGTGACCAGGATGTTCGCGGGCTTGATGTCGCGGTGGAGGATTCCGGCGCGATGCGCCGTCTCCACTGCCCCCGCAATCTGAACGCCCACCCGCAGTGCCTCGGCGACGGTGATCCGCTCCTTGCGGAAACGCACGCCGTAGTTGGACCGCGGGCAGTACTCCATGACGATGTACGGGCGGTGGTCCTCGGAGACCTCCGCCTGGTGGATCGTGACGATCGACGGATGCGTCGACATCTGGGCCATCACATTGGCCTCGCCGTCGAACTGCCGCCGTACCGATTCGTCGAGCACGTTCGAGAGGAGCACCTTGATCGCCACCCGCCGCTGGGGGCGGAACTGGCGGTACAGGAAGACATCGGCGAAGCCGCCGGAGCCCAGCAGCTGCTCGTACTCGTAACCGGGCAGCCGGGGCGGCGCAGAGGGGGGCCTGGAGCTCATAGCCGTTCCCCGAACTTCAGATGCACGTCATCCCCCAGATCCAGATGGTCTCCATCATGGAGGACCACACCCTCCCGTGAACGCAGCCGGACCGGCTCGTAACCCTCTCGATACAGCGTGGTGCCGTTGGTGGTGCCCAGATCGAGCGCCACCACATGCCAGCCCTCGAGCCGCAGCTCGAGGTGCGACCGGGAGATGTCCTGCTGCGGGCTGGGCACGGTGATCAGCTGCGGCACTTCATGACCGCTGACGCGAGAAGCGCGAGGACGCCGACCGATGATCGCCGTGCGGTCGAGCACGAAACGACCGCCGCCGGAGACGGCGACGGCTCCCAACGGCGGGCGCACGACGGTGCGAGGCTGCCCCTGCAGCGGTGCACCGCAGGCCCGGCACGCAGCGCGCTCCGGGGAGTTCGCGTGGCCGTTCGGACACACCATCCCGGTCAGGGTCACACCGCCGCCCACGACGTGCCCCGGCACGCCCGCAGGGGCCGCTGTTCCGGATCCGGGCTGCGGAGCCGGCCCTGGACGCGGTGCGGGAGTCACCGGAGTGCCGGCGGGCGCTACAGGGTGGGGCGCGCTGGCATGCCGACCAGGCATCGGCCCGCCAGGGTAGGGAGCGCCCGGCGCCTGAGCCGAGCTCCCGGCCTGCGGATACCCGCTGCTCGCAGAGGAGGCCTGCGGTGGATAGCGGTTCGGCACGGCACCTCCGGCAGACCCGGCGGCACCGGGATGGGCACCCTGGGGCGGCGCGGGTCGCTGCGGTGCCGGGGAGGCACCGCGGTGTTGCTGTGCAGGCGGTGCGGGATGGCCGGGGTTCGCAGAGCCGCTCATCACAGGTCCGAGGAACCCGACCTGGTGTCCCGCAGCTCCCGGGTTCGCAGGGCCGTTCGCATAGGGCTGCGGCTGCCCGGCAGGCGTCGGGTATCCGACGTGCTGGCCGGCGTCCCCGGTGCTCATCGGGCGTCCGTACGGCATGCCCGGCGCCATGGGCGGCCCGACGGCTGCCGAGCGGGGAGCGGAGTTCGGAGGGGATGGCCGTTCCGCCATCTGGACCTGCGGATAGGCCGGCTGCGGAGGTGGAACCTCTGAGGCGCGCCGCGCTGCGGTCTGTGCGATCTCCGGAGCCGTGCGCCCGACCCCCGGCACCCAGTCGATGAACTCTCCGCCGGTGGCGGGTTCCGCCGGCAGCGGCTCAGGCGCCGAGGCCGGGGAGGCCGGGGCAGCTGACGTGGTCTCGGCAGGTGGAGCGGCCGGCACTGATCCCGTTGCCGATGCCGATGCGGCTGTCCGCTCCGCGGCCGGCTGCTCTTCTGAATCCTCTGCGTCGTCCTCGTCCTCGCTGCGCCGGACGGCGGCGTCCTCGATGCGCCGGAACACGGTCTTGCCGAAGAGATCGTCGTAGGCCCCGGTGTTCTCGAGCTCGCTCGCGACGGGCCCTGGAGCGGCAGCGTGCCGTGATGCCCGCCTCGGCGGAGGCGTCGGAGCATTCTCGTCGCCCTGATCGCCCTGGTCGCCCAGGTCGTCGTCATCGATCGGCGCGATCTGAGTCGGAGGTGACTCGAACTCATCCTCGGGCGGAGGGTCAGGGGTCGGTACGGAGGCCGACGTGACGGGTGCTGCGGTCGCGGGCGAGTGACGTGTCGCGGTGGCAGGCGCGGCCGGCGCTGCCGTGCTCACCGACTGCTCGACCGGGGGCGTCGAGGCAGCGGAGCTCGCGCCTGCCGGCCCGGGCGTTTCCGCCGCGGCTGCCGCGGGCTGCAAGGAAGAGGGGGTCCCACCAGCGGGTGTGCTCTCACCATTCGCTGCGGGTGCCGTGGTCGCCTCAGCGGAAGGTGCCGCGGTGGAGGATCGACGGCCGCGGTCGAACAGAGAGGTGCTGACCAATCGCCGCTTCACAGGCGTTGCAGGCTTGGGTTCTGCCGCAGCCGGGGCGGGCTCCGAGGACGGCGCGCCGTCGACGGCAGGGGAGGGAGCCGAAGTCTGCTGCCCAGCGGGTACGGGTGCTGCCGGTTCCGCAGCAGGCACCGCCGCCGGTGCTGAAGCCGGTGCGGGTGCTGGTGCTGGTGCTGGTGCTGGTGCTGGTGCTGGTGCTTCAGCCTGAGCCGCCGGCTTCGGGGTCGCAGAGCTGTTCCCGAAGAGGCCCGCGAACATATTCGGTCCGGCGGACGCGGTCTCGGAGGCGGCGGGCCGGGTCGAGCCTCCGCGTGTTCCCCCTCGGGAGATGGTGGGCGGCATCTCCCCCGGCTTGCGGGTGGCTGTCGCGGGCCTCACCAGAGGGGCGGCAGCGCTGCTCCCGGCAGGCTTCGGGGCAGGAGTCGGGCGTGCGGCGCGGCGCTTCTTCGCCTCCGGGCTCTCGATCGACCGGCCGTCCTTCTCCACCTGCTCGGCGAGTTCGGCCCGCTCGGCATCTCCCAGCTCTGCAGGGTCTTCCGTCACGTGCACGAATCCTCGCACCGGGATCACCCCCGAACTCAGCCGAGGTGCCCCGAGGGATTCCTCGGCAGGGAGATCTCCGAACGCGGTGCGTCGCACGCCCTCGACGGTCCTCAGGACGAAGGGCTCCTCGTCCGAGCCCGCGATCTGTTGGGATCCTTCGGGGGTGTAGACGGCGATCGGCGTCGTGCCCTTCACTCCGAACGTGCCGGTGGTGCCGTCATGGAAGCCGAACAGCAGCGCGGAGAGCTTCTCCGCGCTCTCGATCCCCCCGGCCTCCACCAGAGCATCGAGGAACCCTTCCGGGTCGGGAGAGCCGCCGAGCAGCTCCCATGCCGCTTCCGTGACCTGCTTGCGCAGCCCGGGAACCAGCACCACCCAGGCGTTGTTCCGGATCACCAGCGTGGCCGGGCCCTGCCGCACCCAGGTCCCTCTCCCGAGCAGGTCCTCGGCTCCTACACCCTTCTCCTCGTTCATCAGACCTCTCCGCCACCATCGCGGAGCGCTCGCGGGAGCGTGTCCTCATCGATCTCGAACTCGTCCTCCCGATCTGCGGAGCTCGAGCTTCCAGCTGTGCTCTCGGTGATCAGGGGCTGGCCCACCACCTCGACGGCTTCGACCAGGACCACGCTGACGTTGTCGTGACCACCGGCATCGAGCGCACGGCCCACCAGCTCATGGCTGAGGGTACGCACGTCCGTCGGACGGCGCAGCAGCTGCTCGATGGCGGCGTCGTCGATCTCGCCGGTCAGCCCATCGGAGCAGATCAGCATCCGATCCCCCACCTCTGCGGGGATCAGCCAGTAGTCCGGATCGGACTCGGGCCCGGCGCCGAGGGCCCGGGTGACCATGTGGCGGTAGGGGTGGACCTTCGCCTGGGCAGGGGTGAGCTCGCCCCGGTCCATCAGCTCCTGGACCACCGAATGGTCCACGCTGACCTGCTCGAAGATGTCTCCTGAGAGGCGGTACACGCGGGAGTCCCCGAGATTGAGCACGACCCAGTAGCCGACTCCGTCCAGCACCATCGTCGCGACCACTGCGACTGTGGTCCCGGCGCCCAGGGTGGACTCGCCGCCGAGCTCGCCGATCCGCGTGGCTGCGGAGCGCAGCGCTTCCCCCAGCTGCTCGACGGTGACGTTCTCCTGGATCGTGAGCTTCTCGAACTCCTCGACCGCGATCGCGCTGGCGACCTCACCGGCATTGTGCCCGCCCATGCCGTCAGCGACCAGGTAGATCGGTGACACGTTGAGGATGCTGTCCTCATTGGTGGCCCGCACATGGCCGACGTGGGTGGCGGCGGCGGAGATGACCCGGATCGTCCCTGTGAGATCCGGGTCCGAGAGGGAGCGGTCGATCACTGCTCCCTCTCCACGGACAGGGTCCGGTCCCCGAGGGTCAGCTGTGCACCGGTGGGAAGGACCGTGGGCGCGTTCGGGACCAGGTTCTCCCGGGAGCCGTCCTCACGCAGGATGGTGGAGCCGTTGGTCGAGCCCAGATCGGTGACCGTGATCTCCTCCCCGGTCCCGTCGATCCGCAGATGCGTCTTGGAGACGGAGCGCGTGTCGTCCTTCAGCACGAACAGCACCTCCTCCCCCGAAGCGGAGGGGTTGCGTCCGATCACCACGGCCTTCTCGACGAGGCGGTCGGTGCCGTCGTCGGCCGTCAGCCGCAGCTTCTTCACCGCCGGCAGCTTCACTGCGGAGAGACGGGTCTGTTCGAGATCGCCGAGCGAGTCGTCCGGTTCGGACAGGCGGGTCTGCTCGTCGATCCCTGCGTCCCACGCGTCTCCGGTGAGTTCGCCGGGCGTCCCGACCGGTTCCTGATTCGTGCTGGCGGGTCCCCAGCCTGCGGCGCCAGCCTGCGGCGCGGAGTTCTCCTGCTCCTGTGCCGCGTAAGGCGTCGGAGCACCGTAGGAGGGCTGCGCTCCGGAGTCCAGGGCGGAGTTCGCCCCAGGTGCGGAGGGCTGGCCCTGAGGGGCGGGCGGAGCCCATCCTGCAGTTCCGGCGGCATTCGGGTCCTGGTACGGGGCCGGCGCCGCCGACTGCTGCGGGGCGGGCTGGCCCCAGTGCTGTGGCTGCTGCTGGGGCTGTGAAGTCCCGTCCTGCCGGCTCCAGTCCTGCTGCACGGCAGGCTGGTCCCACGGCGCCTGCTGCGGCGCCGGCTGGTCCCACGGTGCCTGCTGCGGCGCCGGGGCGACCTGCTCCGCGCTCTGCTGCCGCGGTGCAGAAGCGTTCTGGTCCCAGCTCTGCTGCGGCACAGGGTCGACCGGAGGCGGTGCCCAGCCACCTTCGCCGCCCGGCTGCTGCGCGACAGGTTCCCGCGTGGGCGGCGGAGCGGCCCAACCCGTCGACATCGGTGCCTCCGGTGCGGAGCTGCTCGACGCGGGCGGCGCATACGGGCTCGGTGCCATCTGCTGGCTCCCGTCCCAGCCGCCGGTGACGGGCTGAGCCGGTGCCGAGTCAGAGGGACCGCTCCACGCCGTCCCCGGCTCGGAGAGCAGGTTCGGGTGCGTGGAGACCGCGACCGAGGGGGCGCCGAGGTAGTGAGCCGCGCTCTCGCGCTCGAAATCGTCGGGACGAGGCTGCAGCGGGTTGCGACCTGCCTTGATGTCCACGACGACGGAGCCGATCACCCGATCGTGTAAGCCGCGCAGATGCTTCTTCGGGTCGATGAAGATCGACAGCGCCATGATCAGCGGGATGATCCCGTACAGCGCCCAGCGGCCCAGTGCACGCACGAAGCCGATCGGCCCGCCTACGCCGTCCTTCGTGATCCTCAGTCCGAGGATCAGCTTGCCGAGGGTGAATCCCTTCGACCCAGCCAGCCAGATCATCAGCACCGTGTACGCGACGGGAAGCGCCACGCCCACCCCGACCAGGATCTGCGGGAGCAGGCCGATGGTGTCGGAGGTCAGGATGAGGATCATGCCGAGGGTGAGCGGCACCGCCACCAGGGTGCCGATCACCGAGTCCACCAGCGCGGCCAGGAATCGCCGCAGCAGCGAGCCGGGGACACATCCGTCCAGCGGCGGCTCCATCGGCTCTCCCCCGGGTGCACTCGGCGCCGGAGCCGGAGACCCCGGTCCGTTCAGCATGCCGGGCGCGGGGCCCGGTCCGGTCTGATTCATCGCGGGCTGGGTCACCATCATCTGATCGTACTGTTCCTGAGTGCGCAGTGCCGTCGCACCCGGGTTCTTCGGCAGGAGAGACTCCCTGGAGACCAGCTCGATCCCCTCCTCCTCCGGAGCCTGGGCGGCGTCCGCACCGAGGTCCCGCGCCCGTGACCGTGGCGCCTGCGCCCAGGCCCCGGGAGTATCGGTCGCCCGGCGCTCGTAGGGCGAGGCCTGATAGCGCGCACCGCACTCTCCGCAGATCACCGCGCCCTCGGACAGCAGAGTCCCGCAGGTGCTGCAGTATCGCGTCTGGTTCATCACGCTCTGCCCTTCTTCGACGATCTCGTCCTCCTGGTGCCTTCGCGGAGCGAAGACCGGCGTCGGCGCATCGCTTCGGAGCGGCGCAGCGCCTTGTCCCGGGCCCGAGCATTCACTCGGAGGCGCTTGTTCTCGGTGCGACGGTCCGCGGACCGCCGGCGGAAGGAGCGCAGTGAGAGCGCTGCCCGCAGCCTCTTGTGCCACGGCACCGCAGCGGACATGCTACGCCGCGCCGTCATGACATCACTCCAGTACTCCTCGGCCGCAGCCTCGGGGAGATCGTCAGGTCCGAAGACTGCGCGGTCTGCACGGCCGGCGAGAGTCAGCGCTCCCATCGCCGGGATGTCTGCCTGGAGCCGCGCCGCGGTCTCGGCACGGGTCATCAGGGGGTCCGGCTTCTGGCCGAGGTCGGTCAACAGGTCAAGGATCTCCTGCCAGCCCCCATCGATGCGCGTCGGCAACGGGCCCCGGGTGCGGCGGCGTCCTCGCCGCACCGTCTTGGCGATGATCACGGCGAGCACAGCGATCAGCAGCAGCGCCACGGGGATCAGACCCAGGCCGAGGTAGACGACCCACGAGGTGGTCGGCTCCAGCGGCTCTTCATCCTTCTCGCTGTCGTCGCTCATCGCGCCCGGCGGCGGGCTGGGCGGCTCAGCCGGAGGCGGCGGCGGCTGCGCCACCTGGGGCAGAGGCTCCTCCACCTCCTTGGGCTCAGGTTCGGTGGGGTCGTCCTCCTCGTCCGGGGCGGGATCGAAGCGCACCCAGCCGATGTCCTCGAAGGCGACCTCGACCCAGGCTGTGACGTTGTCGCCGGTGATCGCGACGGTTCCCTCCTGGCCGGAAGGGACCTCGAATCCCATCACCACGCGGGCGGGGATATCGATCGAGCGGGCCATCACCGCGGTCAGCGCCGCGAACTGCTCCTCGTCGCCGATGCGACCCTCCGGCTGCGCATCCGGGGTGTCCTCATCGAAGCCGACCTCCTCGAGCATCGCCAGCAGGCGGCTCGCGCCATGGCCGGAGAGGGACGCCGCATCCTCATCGAGACCATGCGAGTAGAAGGCGTCCTTCTTCACCGTCCTGGTCAGGTTCTGGAACCGTTCGAAGTCGGAGTCCGACGACCCCGCCGCTTCCTCGGCCAGCGGCCGCAGCACATCCATCGGCGCGTTCTCGGGCAGTTCGATCTGTGCGAACTTGGCGGTGCGCTGCTGCTCGGCCGTGGGCTCCGCATAGGGCTCGTAGGAGAGCTCATAGGTGTCACCGGGCCTCACCCCACGTGCGTTCACCGCCGTCTGGGACTGCTGGTTGAGGAAGAGGTTCTCGGAGGTCACGCTCGACCGCTCGGAGGTCATCTCTGCGAGGTCGATGCGGTTGGTCTGCGCGCCGGCGGTGGGCAGCCACACGCCGGAATAGGCGCCGATGGTCACCGACGACACCCGCTCCTGCCCGGTGCCGGCGCGGAGGTCGACCCCCGGCGCGGTGCGCAAGAACGCCCCGGAGGGGCCATCCTTGGCCTCGCTGCTGGCGACGTTGTAGACCTGCAGGTCGTAGTAGTCCATGGTGGCCAGCCGGATCTGCTCACCGCTGCTGACACCGGAGATCGTGAACAGCTCCTCCTTGCGCTGATGCTTGAGGTAGCCGCGGAACTCCGTGAGCGGAGAGACATACTGCTGCGGGTCGAAGGGCGGGCTGATCTTGTCTCGCGCCGCATAGCGGATGGTGCCCGGAGGCGGATCCAGCAGGGAGTGCGCGGCGACCGCGCCACCGCCGGCGAGCGCCATGATCAGTGCGCCGCCGATCACACGGCGCCGCAGCACCGGGTTCTTCCACGAGCCCGGCCTCACCGTGTCCGAGATGATCGTGGACTGGGCGTTGGAAAGCCTCGCGGCCTCGAACCGCCAGGTCAGCCAGGCGATGGAGATGATCGCGTAGAGCACCCCTCGGAGGACCGCCGCGAATGACTGGTCGGTGCCGAAGATGATCGTCACGCCCACCAGCAGTAAGGGGAACAGCCAGGCCAGCACGTACAGCCGAGACCTCATCACGATGGTCATCGCCAGCAGCGACAGCAGCAGAGTGCTGATCCACACCACACCCAGCACTCCCTGGGCGACGCCCACCGGAGGTGCCACCGTCAGCACCGACTTCCAGCTGGTCACCGGAGCCTTGATCAGCTCCCACAGAGCACCGGGGCTGGGCAGGACACCCCAGAGCGCACGGGTCGGGGCGGCGAACATCGGCCCGAACAGGAAGTACGTCACCAGCACGAGAGGGGTGATCCGCAGCGGTCCCCAGCGCCACCGCGCTCCGATCAGCGCGATCAGGGTGCCGAACACCAGCGCCATGATCCCGGTGAGCAGGTACTGGATGCCGCCGTAGACGTGGTGGAAGCCGAGGATCGCGAGGATGAACAGCGCGCCCAGGGCTGCGAGGTCCAGTGCCCGACGGCGGTGCGGGATGCTCGAGAAGTAGCTCGGCGCCCGCCTGGGCGCGGTGGTGGTCGTGCTCATCGACCCACCGCCCGCAAGGCTCGCGCGAGGGTGTCCAGCGATCCCAGCGTGACCACGTCCAGGCTGCCGATCGCCGAGCGTTTCACGTCGGCATCATCCACGCAGCGGATCGCCACTGCCATCACTCCGATCGGAAGCTGGTTGGCGGCGGAGTTCAGCTCGCGCGCCGTGGTGTGGGAGCCGACGACCATCATCACCGCGGAGGCGTTGGGGGCGAGATCGGCGGCCTTCTGGCCGAGCTCATGGAACGAGGCCCGCTCCTTGAACTGCTCGATGACGGTGTAGTCGTCCATCATCTGCCGGAGGGTCCCCGTGTTCTGACGCTCGTCGAAGGTGAAGGGAGTCAGCTCCTTCTCCTCCCGGAAGGTCTGGCCCGAGATCGAGGCCGCTACGGAGACTGCCAGTTCGAACTCGTCGTCGCTCGCGTAGTGCTCGGCGAGGTTGTCCAGCGCCACCACCACATGCGAGCGCCGGGTCTCCTCGAACTGACGCACCATGAGCTTCCCGGTGCGGGCGGTGGTGCGCCAGTGGACATGCCGCCGGTCGTCACCGGGTGCGTAGTCACGCAGTGCATGGAAGGCGATGTCGGAGCTGGAGAGGTCCGAGGAGGGGGTGCCCTCCAGGTCCCGCAGGAACCCGCTGGCGGCTTCGTCGAGGCGCACGGTGCGCGGGTGGACGAACAGCTCCTGCTCCTTCGCCCAGGTGACCTGGCGGCGCATCAGGGAGAGCGGGTCATCGCGCACCGAACGCACCGGGCCGACGACCAGCACCGCGCGGCGTTTCGTGGGCACGGCGAACAGCTCCTCGTGCTCGGCACCTGCGTCGAGCTTCGGCACCATGAACTGCGCGGTAGCGGAGCCGACCGCCAGCTCGATGCGGGAGGGCAGGATCACCCGCTGGGTGGGGTTGGCGACCTCGACCCGGCCGACGGCGCGGGTTCCGACCACCACGCGGTGGGTCTGCAGATCGAGGGTGACCTTGTAGGAGGCGCGGCCCAGCACGAACAGCGCTGCGATCACCAGCGGAACGGTGAGCGCGAAGGCGATCACGTTCAGCTCGGTGATGTGCAGGGTCAGGCCGATGAACCAGCACGCCGCGGCGGCGCCGAACACCGCCCACCCGATGGGTGAGATGACATCGAGCACGGGATGGATCCGCCGGATCCAGAGCTCCACCGCGCGGTCGCGGAGCCCGGCCAGCCCGGTGCTGTGCTCGGCCTCTGAGCCTGGCTGCCCGGCTGATCGGCCCGGCTGTGCGGCACCCGGCCCGCCGGACACCGACCCAGGAGCTTCGGACACCGACCCGGGAGCATTCTGCGTACGCTTCGCGGCGCGCGTCTGCTTCCGGGTGGAGCGGGCCTTCGCCCTGGCCTCCGACTTAACGGCGCTGCGCCGCTTCTTCGCCTGGGCCTTGGCGGCTTTTGCGTCTGCGGCGTCGGTGGGAAGTGAGGTCTCTGAACTCATGTGTTCATCTCCTCCCGCTCGTCCCTCGCAGTTCGTCGACGAACAGCACTCATGCGCTCATCTCCTCCCGCTCGTCCCTCGCAGTTCGTCGACGAACAGCACTCATGCGCTCATCTCCTCCCGCTCGTCCCTCGCAGTTCGTCGACGATCGGTACTCATGCCGACTGCTGTCGCGCCTGCGGCGGCGCCACCTCGCTGAGGATCTTGGTCATGACGCTCTTGGCGGTGGTGCCCGAGAACTCTGCCTCGGGGTCGAGCACGAAGCGGTGCAGCCAGACGTGCTCGACCAGGTGCTTGACGTCATCCGGGATCACATAGTGGCGGCCATTGACCGCAGCCCACACCTTCACCGCGCGCATCAGCGCCAGGGCGCCACGGATGGAGACGCCGACGCGCACCTCCGGCGCGAGGCGGGTCTCCTCCATCAGTCGGGAGACGTACTCGAGGACCGCCGGGTCCACATGCACGGTGGAGGCCAGCTGGGTCATGTCGTTGACGGCCTGGAGGGAGATGCGCGGGCTGAGCTGGCTGCTGCGGTCGCGCAGCGCGGAGCCCTGCAGGATCTGCACGCTGGAGGCGTGGTCCGGGTAGCCGATGGAGGTCTTCATCAGGAACCGGTCCAGCTGCGCCTCAGGAAGACGGTAGGTGCCGGCCTGCTCGATGGGGTTCTGGGTGGCGATCACCATGAACGGGTTGCCGACCTCGTGGGTGACACCGTCGACTGTGACCCGGGCCTCCTCCATCACCTCGAGCATCGCCGACTGGGTCTTCGGCGAGGCGCGGTTGATCTCGTCGGCGAGGACGATGTTCGCGAACACCGGTCCCTTGTGGAACTCGAAGGACTTGGTGTTCTGGTCGTAGATCGTCACACCGGTGACGTCGGAGGGCAGCAGGTCCGGGGTGAACTGGATGCGGGTGCTGGTGCCCTGCACGGTCGCGGCGATCGAGCGGGCCAGCGAGGTCTTCCCGGTGCCCGGAGCGTCCTCGAGCAGCACATGCCCAGGGGCCATCATCGCGGTCAGCACCAGACGGACCACTTCGTTCTTGCCGAGGACGGCCTGACCGATGCTCTGGACGAGCTTGTCGAACGTCTCGGCGAACCAGCGGGCCTGTTCGGGGGTCATGCTCATGAGGAGAAATTCTGCTTTCGGGAAGAGGGCGGATGTCGTGAGGCGGGGATCTCAGCTCGAGCGGATCTGGACCTTATTGGAGTCGGCGGTCTGACCGTCGATCCTGACCCAGACCCAGAGGTCGGTGTACGGGTGACCCCAGTACGGCTTATGCCCGCTGTCGCGGAGGTCCCATGCACCGGAAGAGTTCGTCGTGAAGGTCCCGATCGTCGGGGTGGCGCCGTCCGTGGTTGGGTACCAGCAGTTCCCACCGATGACGCCATCGGCCTTGATGCAGTACTCGTAGGTCGTGTTCGGGGCGAGACCCGACACTGTGAAGTCGAGGTAGTAGCACCATCCGTTGTTGCACCCATCCTCCCCGGTCGCATCGCCGTACCCGTTCTCACCGCTGATCTTCGGCGCGGGGGGCGGGGTGTAGGTCTGGGCCTTCTTCGAGTCCTTCACGGTGCCGGAGGTCATGGTGGCCGTGGAGCCGTCGGCGTTCTTCGGCTTCGTCACCACACGTGCCTCGATCGAATGCGAGGAGGCGGACTTGGCCTGGATCGTCTTGGAGTAGGAGGTGCCCGAGTCCTGCCAGCCACCACCGTCGATACGGACCTGTAGCGTCTTGTTCCCGGCCCCGCCGTCATCGCCGCCAGCGGAGGCCTTGTACGTCACCGGGCAGTTGTTCGCGCCGGTGCATTTCGCGGTCGAGATAGTGGCTGAGCTCGGCTTTGCCGGTGTCGTGTACGGCCGCACCGAGTTCGACTCGCCCGATCGCTCGCTGACCCCGCCGTTGGCCTCGAACCCGTTGCGGGCCTCGACGGTGAACCTGTACGTGGCACCGCTGTTGCCGAGTCCGGAGATATCGACACTGGTGGCCGGAGCATTGACGGTCTTGGATTCACCGTTCCAGCGCACCACGTATTTGGTGACGGTGGTGCCGTTGCCTTCGGCCGCAACCCAGCTGACCTTCGCTCGACCGTTGGGGCCCTCGCCGGTGCCCTCGCTGGGCATTGTCGCTGTGACCCCGGTCGGGGCGGAGGGCTTCGCCCATGGGGTGACGGAATTCGAAGGCTTCGACGCCCCCACCCCCTTGCCCACCGAGTTCACACCGGTGTAGGTGAAGGAATGTGCGGTGTCCTCATCCAGTCCGCGGAAGGTCGTGGACGTCTTGGTGTGCTCCAGAGTCTGGCTCTCCCCCGAGGAGGCAGTGACGATGTACTGCGTGATCGGCTCACCGTTGGACTCCTTCTCGGTCATCTTCGGCCAGGTCACCGTGATGCCACCGCCCACAGGATCATCGATCCGCTGCGCAGTCGGGGTACCGCCAGGCACCGCGGGTTTGCCGGCCGGGTGCTCGAGCTTCGACCATTCCGACCAGTCGGAGGGCTCGTCGGCCAGGTTGGAGGCCTGGATGCGGTAGCGGTAGTCCGTCCCGTTCTGCAAGCTCGTGAAGACGGTCTGCGTGCTCCCCGCCTCGATCTCCCGCTTCTCGAAGGTGCCGTTCGCGGTGTCATGGGCCTGCACCGTGTAGCCCTGGATCGCCGAGCCACGGTTGACCGGCGGAACCCAGGCGACGGTCAGCTGCTCGTCGCCGCGTTCGACCGAGGGGGCGGCGGGCTTCTCGGGGCGGACATCGGGCCGCGCGATGGGCGAGGCGGCCGAGGGGTCGGAATCCCCGACGTCGTTCACCGCGACGACCTGGAAGGAGTACTCGGTGTCATTGGCCAGACCGGTGATGGTGCACGAGGTGGACGGGCAGTCCTTGGTCACCGCGGGACCGCTTGCCGTGGAGACCTTGTACCCGGTGATCGGCGAGCCGTTGTCAGCGCCAGCGGTGAAGTTCAGCTCGACGAACCCGTCCCCGACCTCGCCGATGCGAGGCGCGGAGGGGGCCTCAGGCTTGCCCAGCACGGTGACCCGGATCTCGCCACTGACCTGTCGATCAGGGTCACCGGTGTCGTCCATGACCGTATAGCTGGCATTGAGGAATCCATGGAAGTCCGGATCCGGCGTGATCACGACGTCGTCGCCATCGAGCGAGACCTCGCCGTCACCGGAGACCAGTGCCGCACTGACGATCTCCCGTTCACCGCCGGGGAAGGGGTTCGAGTCGTTCTCGAGCACGGGGATCGACTCCGTGCGCCCGGCATCGATGGTGGCCTCGTCGAGGGTCGCCGAGATCAGCGGTCGCTGCGAGCCGCCGACGGTTATCTGCACGGTCGCTGAGACCGGCGGGTTGGTCCCGTCGGTGACGGTGACCGGCATTTCCAGGATCTCGCCCTTGGACGACTTCGTGGTCGCGGAGGCGGTCAGCGTCGAGCCGTCGAGCCCTACCGTGATCTCGGGGTTCGGCGTGAGATCACCCAGGGCGTAGGTCAGCTCCTCGTTCTCGGGATCCTCAGCGCCGGCGGCCAGATCGATGGACGACTGCGCACCTCCCTGTTCGATCTCGAGCACCGCGCCCTGCAGGGTCGGTGGAAGGTTGGTCTCCTCGGGAGCGACCTGGACCGGGATCGCGAGGGTCGCGACGGCAGCCGTGGGGTCGCCCACCGCACCGTCGGTGACCTCGACCGTGATGGTGTCGTTGCCCGAGAAGTCCGCGGCCGGCCGGTACACGAGAGTGGATTCGCCCGAGACGAGCTCTCCACCGTCGCTGTGCTGTGCGGAGACCAGGCTCAGATCGGTGATGCGTGCTGGCTCGGCGCCGGGGCGCACCCGGACGTTGCTCGGATCCGCGAGATCGACGCTCACCTCGGAGCCGACCTGCACCTGGAGGGGCTGCCCCACCCAGACGGGAGCCTGCTTCGCGGTGCCGGGCACCCAGATGTATCCGGCAGAGGCGAGCTCGTCGACATCGGTGATGGTGTACCGGATGCGCTGCTGCTCTTCCTGCGGGAGGATCCGGACGGTGCCCTCCTCATCGAGCAGCTCGACACCGTCGGTCGGTTCGTCGAGCTCGACGGTGAGGTCCTTGGTGCTGCCATCGGGATCGGAGTCGTTGGCGAGCACCTCGACGTCCACGAAGTCCATCTCGGGGTCCATGACGTCCTCGACCGGGACGAAGTCATCCCGCGCCACCGGCGAAAGCTGCGGCGCATTGCTCGCCACCTTGATGGTCGCGGTCGCCGAACTCTTCAGCTGTCCATCCGTCGCGGAGTAGAGCACGGTGTGGGTGCCGGGCTCGGAAGGGGTGGTGACGGTGAGGTAGCCGTCGTCGGCATCCTCAGGCGGAGCGTGCTGCTGGATCTCGGTCATCGCCTCGACGTCACCGCGCACTACGGCCAACAGGTCGCCTTCAGGGTCGGTGTCGTTGGCGAGCACCGGGATCTGGACTTCGCGATCCGGCCGGACCTCCACGGTGTCGTCGACCGCATAGGGTGCCTGGTTGCGATCGTTCGGTGCGGCCACCCCGACCAGCACCTCGGCGGTGCCGATCGCGCCGTGGCGGTCCATCACCTGGTAGCGGAAGCGATCGGTGCCGACGGAGCCGTCGTGGGGAAGGTATTCGATCCACTCGCCGTTCGCGCTGACGATCTCTCCCAGCGTGGGCATCGGGCTGGTGACGCCGGTGAGCATCACGGAGTCGCCCTCGGGATCGATTCCGGTGGTCTGAACGGGGATCCGCACCGGCGTACCCGCGACGGTGCGCGCCGTGAGGTTGTCCGGCTTCGGCGCGGTGTTGTCGGCATCGCGCGGGACGATCGTGATGTAGGCGAGCGCTGAGCCGGTGCGGCCGGTCTCGTCGATCACCTGGTACTGGACCACGGCCTCACCGGTGGCGTCATCGTTCGCCCGGAAGCGAACCTGGTCCTGGTGGGGTTCGGTGTGCCCCAGCTCATCGGCGCGAGAGGTGTCCATCTCCTGCGCGAGATGGAGATCAGCGCCGGTCGGCGAGATGTCGTTGCCGGTCACGTTGATGTTGACCATGTCGCCGGCACGGACCACGGCCCGGTCCGGGACGGCCACGGGGTTCGCGAACTGGGTATCGGTGCTGGCGACCATCACCCGGGCGGTGCCGGTGGTGACGCCGGCCGAGTTCGCCACCTCGTAGGTCACAGGGACCGGCTCCGCCGAGACCATCGCACCCGGCGCCGCCTCGACTCGGATCAGGTGGTGGTTCACGATGGTGGCCTTCAGGCCACTGCCCTCAGGCACGTCGATCGAGTTGACGACCAGCACCCCGCCGGTGGGGTCCACGTCATTCTCCAACGGGTCCAGCAGGGTGTCCGTCCCAGTGGTCACCGTGCCCATGTCATCGACCGCGACCGGGGCGAGATTCTCCGCCTCGGGCTCGATGACATCGACCCTCACGAGTCCCAGCGAGACGGTGCTCGCGCCGCTCGCCGCCACCGTGTACTCGAGGTAGTAGGCGCCCGGCACGCTCGCCTGGACGTTGATGGTCCCCGCCTCGAGGACCGGGTCGATCTCGAGCCCGTCGACTTCGCTCACGCTGAGCAGCTCGAGATTGCCGCCGTTGGGGTTCAGATCGTTCAGCAGCGGCTTGATGGTCGTGGTGCGACCCGCCACGATCGTGGCGTGGTCCGCGGTGGTGATGGGCGCCAGGTCGGTCTCGGTCACCGACTCGATCTCGACGGTGCCCTCCCCCTGCTTGCCATGCTCGTCCCGGAAGCTGACCTCGATCTGCTTGGTTCCAGGGGCGAGTCCGGCATCGTTGAAGGTGACCAGGCCATCGGGACGGAAGGTCACGAGGTCCTCTGGTGGGACGGTGGCATTGGCGAGATAGAAGGCGTCGCCGTCCGGATCCTCCCAGTACGGGCTGATGTTGAAGCTGATCTCTTCACCGGAGCGGACCTGGACCTTGGTGATCATCTCGTCCGCGGGCCTGGGACCCTCGTTGTCGCCGTCGGCGCGCACGTCCAGAGTGACAGTTGCGGTATCGGTGCCACCGCGGCCGTCATTCGCCTGGTAGGTGAACGTGGCGCTGCCGGAGGCGTCCTCGTCCACCTGGATCTGGAGCTGAGTTCCGCCTCGGATCGGAGTGACAGTGCCGATGCCGGGCTGCTCGCCTTCGACGCGCACGGACAGGATGTCCCCGTCCGGATCAGTGTCGTTGCGGGTCACCGGCAGGACCACGCTCTTGCCGGGCCGCACACCGTACCGGTCCTCATTGGCGGTCGGCGGGCGATTCTCCTGATCGCGCTCTGCGGCGATGTTCGTGATCGTGGTGGTGAGAGTCTCCTTCTCCTTCTCCTCGGACTCGTTGGTCTGGATCTCCTGGGTCACGACCCAGTTGTCCACCACCTCCATGTTGTCCATGATCTCCCAGGACAATCCGAACTTCTGGTCGTTGAGGACCACCAGGTCGCGGTTGACGCGCAGCGTGAGATCGGCGGCGCTGTCCGCCTCGGGGATGCTCTCGGCGATCGGCTCCTCCCCTGCACACAGCCGCACATAACGGTTCGAGCCACCCCAGGCCCCGTAGGCGCATCCCTGGACCTGGGCGGGTGGGACCACGGTGCTCCCCGTGCCGCCGGCGGCCTGCTTCGTGGCCTTGCCACCGTCGAAGGGGATCACGAAGAGCGCATCGCGGGTGGCGAGCACGAAGTTGTCGGAGGCGGGGCCTGCCTGCTGGAGCTCGGCGAACTCCAGGGTGGAGACTCCGTCGTCGGTGAGGTCGTATTCGTTGGCGTCGGCTCCCACCCGGAGCAGGCGCTTCTCCTTGTCCAGGACCACCGGCTCGTCGCCGACCACCGTGAGCTGGAGCAGATCCGAATTGCTGGAGACATCAGCGAGTTCGATCGGTTTGTCCGCCGTCGTGTCCTGGGTCGGCGAGGTCTTCGCATACCTCAGCAGCTCGGAGCCGTTGAGCACATACACGACACCATTCTCGGAGACGGCGACCGGCGGCGCCTCCTTGCCGGTTTCGAGCACCGGATCTACTGCGGCGGGGCTGAATGCCGCGGCCTCTTCGGGGGTCAGGATCCAGACGCGCCCGTCCGGCGCAGCGATCACGACGCGATCCCCACCGATCTTCACCGTGGAACCTGCGGGCAGCTCGACGAGGCCGTTGCGAACCACGGACGCAGTGTTGATCGGGGTGAACCCCCGGGCGCCCGTCTCGAAGACGTGATACCCCGACTGGATGATGTCGAGGTCCTGACCGGTGGACATCAGTCGTGCATCGAGCTCACCGGCATCCACATTGAGCCGGCCGATGAGCCCGCTGTCCTGGTTCGAGACCCAGACCCCGCCATTGGAGACCTGGACATCAGACGAGGAAAGACCCGGATAGCGCAGCGCGAACCCGGTCAGCACCAGCGCGACCACAGCGATCATGGCCGAGGACGCGACCGTCACGCGCCTCCCCCGGCGTCGCTTGGATCCAGCGGTGTCAGACATGGACGTACCCCCAGCGCATGTTCCGATTCTCAACGCGCCCGCAAGTGGTGCCCAGCACTCCCTCAGAGAATGCTCCCCGGAGCTGATACTTCCGCGCGCGCGACCTGCCCAGGGTACCCGCAGCAGCGCATGAGCACCACGAGCGCCTGATCACGAAACGGTGTGGAGACCGGGACGGAGCTGGGCAGCCGCCCCGGTCCGCCCGGGAGTCAGCGTGCGCGCTCCACCAGGGTCCGGGTGAACGTCGTCAGCGCGGCACGGACGTCGCTCTCCGGCAGCTCGGCGAGAATCTCCACCGCCTCATCGGCAGTGCGCTGCGCGAGCGCGCGCGTCTCCTCGAGCGCAGGATCGGCCCGGAGCATTGCGACGAGCTCATCCAGCGCGGCATCTGAGCTGAGGTCACCGTCGAGCCGTGCCACGAGGTCCAGGCTATGGGCGTCCTGCTGCGCCGCAGCGCGGCGTCGAACCAGCAGGGTAGGCATCGTCGGCACTCCCTCACGCAGATCGATGCCGGGGGTCTTCCCGCTGGTGGCGGCGTCGCTCTCGAGATCGAGCACATCGTCCGCGAGCTGGAAGGCGACTCCGACCTTCTCCCCGTACCGCCGCATGACGTCGGCTGAGCCAGCGGGTCCCCCTGCCAGGGACGCCCCGAGGCTTCCCGCGAGGGCGAGAAGCGAGGCGGTCTTATCGGCGAGGACCGAGATGTAGTGGGCGAAGGGATCCTCGTCCTCCTTCGGCCCGACGGTCTCATGGAGCTGTCCCAGGCACAGCCTCTCGAAGGTCTCCGAGTGGAGGCGGACAGCCTCGGTCCCGATCCGGGCGCTGAGCGCGCTCGCACGAGCGAAGAGGAAGTCACCGGTGAGGATCGCGACGTTGTTGCCCCAGAGCGAATGCGCGCTCTCCGCACCACGGCGGGTGGGCGCCGAGTCCATCACGTCATCATGGTAAAGACTCGCCAGATGCGTGAGCTCGACCAGGACTGCAGCGTCGAGCACCCCCTCAGCGTCGAGGTCACCGAGCGATGCCGCAAGCAGCACCAGCATGGGACGCACGCGCTTGCCTCCGGCATCCATCAGGTGACGGCTGGTCCAGCGGACCATGTCGTCGGACGTGGCCACGGAGTCACGCAGCCGCTCCTCGATGGCTCCGAGGCGCTCGACGATGTTGCTCGCGAGCTGCTCATCGATGTCGGGAACTCCCGGCAACGTGGACGGCATGGCTCTCCTGGAACTCAGCGGGGCGCCGGCGGCGCTCCCGGGACATGAACTGCGGGATGCTCGAGACGACGAGGCCACGAGCTCGGGAACCAGCAACGGATGGCTGCGCGGACCCGACAACCGAGTCTACCGGGGACAGACGCGCCGAACCGCACTGTTGGTCCTGAGGTGAGCGGGAGAACGCCGTGCCACGTCGACGTCCCGCTTCAGCGCTGGCGACGACATCGCTGGTCACCAGCCCTGCACGCCCCTCGGCAAGAAGCCTGACTTCGCGCATGAAAACCGGAACCCTGTTTTCGGCATGAAAAAAGGAGTGGGAGGAGCGAAACCCTTT
>NZ_JBQSXR010000025.1:0-38124 GCF_052378395.1 Brachybacterium sp. AOP29-B2-41 | reverse complement strand
GATAACCCACGGCGGTGGAGGAACGGTCGCGATATCCACAAATCGTGCACCAATTGGGGATACTCGCAGGTCACCAGTGCGCGCGCTCGGCATGACGACCGCCCCCGCGCCAGCCGCGCGAATTGTGTCCACGCCATATCCGCAGGCCACAAAGCTACCGCGCGATAATGCACATTCGCCGCCGCACTGCAAGCACTTCTTGAAAATGTGGATAGAGCGGCATCACGACGAGCCACCGAACGTCACGCCGAGCCACCGAAGGTCAGGCCGGGCCACCGAACTGCAGCGCGGTCTCCCCGTACTCCTTGCTGCCGTCGTCCGCCCAGCCCTCGGGCCAGTCGACGGGACGAGTGCGTGAGGAGCGCTCGATGACGACCAGCGCATCCTCCGCCAGGGCGGGGCGGAGGGTGAGCAGAAGCTGCTCGAGCGCCTCGGTGGTCACGTCATACGGCGGGTCGAGGAAGACCAGGGTGGCGGCGTGGCCGGAGGGCTGCGATGCCGGCTGCGCGGCGAGCTGGGCCGCCACGGCAGCGGCCCTGCCGACTCGGATGTCCGTGCGCTCGGTGAGGCCGAGGTCGGCGGCGGTGCGGCGCAGCTGCTTGGCGGTCGGGCCGTGCAGCTCGACCAGCAGGGCATGCTCTGCGCCCCGGGACAGCGCCTCGAAGGCGAGTCCGCCGGTGCCCGCGTAGAGATCGAGCACGCGGGCGCCGACCAGGGCGTCCCAGCCCTCGAGCCGGTTGAACAGGGCCTCGCGCACCTTGTCGGTGGTCGGGCGGGTTCCCTTGCCAGGAGGGCCGGGGATGGTTCGGCCGCCGAGGGTGCCGGAGACGATGCGCGGCATATCAGCTCCTCTCCACGTCGGGGTCGGCATCCCGCAGCCGGTCCGCGACGGCACCGGCGAGAGCGGGGTGGGTGGTGAGCTCGGGGTCGGCGGCGACCACGGCGAAGGCGTCCTCGCGGGCCTGCTCGATGGCGCGGGCGTCACGGATGACATCGAGGTGCTTGAGGGTGCGCTGCAGGCCGGACTGCTCCTCCCCCACCAGATCGCCGGCGCCTCGGCGACGCAGGTCGAGCTCGGCGAGCTCGAAGCCGTCGGTCGTCTCCGCGATGGCGTGCAGGTGCGTGGAGTGCTGCTGCCCGGGCTCGCCGGAGGTGTCGAAGAAGGCGATTCCGGCGTGCTCCCCGCGACCCACGCGGCCGCGCAGCTGGTGGAGCTGGGAGACGCCGAAGCGTTCGGCGTCCAGGATGATCATCACCGAGGCGTTGGGGACGTCGACCCCCACCTCGATGACGGTGGTGGAGACCAGCACGTCGATCTCGCCGCGCAGCATCTGTCCCATCACCTCCTGCTTCTCCTCCACGGACAGGCGGCCGTGGAGGATGCCGAGGCGGGCCCCGGCGAGCTCGGGACGCTCGGCGAGCCGCTGTGCGGTCTGGGTGACGCCGCGGGCGGGCTCGAGCATCGGCGGCTCCTCCTTGCCGTTCTCGTCGAGGATCAGCGGGGCGGGTGCGTCGGCCTCGTCCTCATCGATGCGGGCGCAGACCACGAAGACCTGACGGCCCGCGGCGATCTCCTCCGCGGCGCGCTGCCACATCCGCTGCTCCCACTTCGGGAGCTTCTCGTGGACCACGAAGCTGGTGACGCCGGCGCGCTGCCCCGGGCTCTCGCTGAGGGTGAGCACGTCGAGGTCGCCGACGGTCGCGAGCGCGGCGGTGCGCGGGATCGGGGTCGCGGTCATCACGATCACATGGGGGCTCATTCCGGCGGCACCCTTGGCGCGCAGCCGGCGGCGGTGGTCGACCCCGAAGCGGTGCTGCTCGTCGATCACCACGAGGCCGAGCGAGGCGAACTCGACCTTCTCGGCCAGCAGCGCATGGGTGCCCACGACGATCCCGGCCTGCCCGGAGGTGACGTCGAGCAGCGTCTCTCGCCGGCCTGCGGTGCGCTGGGAGCCGGTGAGCAGGCGCACGCGGGTCGCGGCGGCATGCCCATCGAGCTGACCGGCGCGGGCGAGGTCCCCCAGCAGGGTGATCAGGGTGCGGTGATGCTGCTCCGCGAGCACCTCGGTGGGGGCGAGCAGCGCGGCCTGGTGGCCAGAGTCCACGGCGCGCAGCATGGCCCGCAGTGCGACGACGGTCTTACCCGAGCCGACGTCCCCCTGCAGCAGCACGCTGGTGGGATGCCCCTTGCCGATGCGCTCCTGGATCATCGTGCCGATCTCTCGCTGCCCCTGCGTGAGGGTGAACGGCAGGCGCTCATCGAGCAGAGGCTGCAGCGGCCCTTCAGCGGAGAGGACGGGGGCAGGGGTGCGCTCGTCCTGGGCACGGCGCTGGGCGAAGATCGCCTGCAGGATGAAGGCCTCCTCGTAGCGGAGGTGGGCCATACCGCGGCGGGTGTCCTCGACGGTCAGCGGGATGTGGACCAGGCGGGACGCCTCGGCGAGCGGGGGCAGGCCGCGGCGGGCGATCACCTCGTCCGGCACCGGGCGGGTGAGGGAGTCGGCGAACTCGAGACCCTTCTCAGTGGCCGAGCGCATGGTGGCCTGGGAGATGTTCTGGCGCAGCGGGTAGATGGGGCGGGGCCGCTGGGCCCAGGCGCGGCCCTCGTCGGTGTCCTCGATCGTCTCGTAGTCCGGGTGGGTGATCTGGAGCGAGTCGCGGTAGTCGTCGAAGCCGACGGTGCCGTGCACGATGATCAGCGCGCCGACGGGCAGTCGGCCGCGGTGCCACTGGACCTGATGGGGCTTGGTGAGGAAGAAGGTGAGCGGCATGTCGTCGATGCCGTCGGAGACGGTCACCTCGAGGATGAAGCCGCGACGGCTGCGCATCGCGCGATCGCGCACCGAGACCACCGAGACCACGGCGCTGACGGCCTCGCCCTCGTTGACCTCGTGGAGGGAGCGCAGCGGAGCGGGCACGACATAGCGGCGCGGCGCGAAGCGCATCATCGTGTCCAGGTCCCGCACCCCGAAGGACGCCATAGCCTTGGACTCCTTGGAGATCAGCAGCTCCGTGAGCGGCATCGAGCCCCGTGCGGACTCGTGCCTCCTGGCCATGCGGACGTCTCCTCGTGCTCGATGTGCGCCGCCCGGTGGAGTGCGGCGCGCCAGGCCCTATCGTGCCACCATCCGGCAGTGCCGTGATGGAGTCCACATGGGGAGGAAGCGTCCCCCGCTTCTGACCCGCGAGCATCTGGGCTATGATTCCGTGGTTGCCCTGACCTCCGGGGGGTCGCACCTCCGTGCTCACCCAGGTCACCGACCCCGCCGTTCCGGCGCGGGGGTGGAGCGGGCACCGCGATCAGAACATCGACGTACCAGGAGACGACAGTGGCTGCTTCCACGTGTGACATCTGCGCCAAGGCCCCGAGCTTCGGCAAGACCGTGTCTCACTCGCACCGCCGCACCTCGCGTCGCTGGAACCCGAACATCCAGTCCGTCCGCACTGTGATCAACGGCACCAGCAAGCGCGTGAACGTGTGCACCTCCTGCCTCAAGGCAGGCAAGGTCAGCACGCTCGGTGCCTGAGCGAGACCGCACAGCATTCATCCACGAGAGCCCTCACCCGATCGGGTGAGGGCTCTCGTGCATTCCGGGCGCGCTGCACCAGCCCACCGAGGAGACTCCATGCCCGCGTCAGCACCCACCATCCTGGCCACCAGCGCCGGCTACCGGCCACATCCCCGGCTGCGCTTCGGCTTCGGGCCGATGATGGCCTTCGCGATCGAGCTCGGGCAGGAACGCGGGCCTCGCACCGACGGGCCCCCGCGGATCTGCAACATCGGCACCGCGAGCGGTGATGACAAGGGCTTCCAGCGAGATATGGAAGAAGCGGCGAGGGACGCGGGATACGTCCTGCACCATCTGAGCCTGTTCACCCAGCCGAACGTCGAGGACATTGAGTCCTATCTGCGCGGGTTCGACGTCATCTGGGTGAACGGCGGCTCGGTCGTGAACCTGCTCGCGGTATGGCGCGCGCACGGCCTGCCCGAGATCCTCCACCGGCTCTGGCAGGACGGCGTGGTGCTGGCCGGGATCTCCGCGGGGTCGATCTGCTGGTTCGAGGGCGGGGCCACCGACTCCTTCGGCCCGGATCTGCAGCCGGTGACGAACGGCCTGGGCTTCCTGCCCGGCGCCAACGGCGTGCACATGGACTCCGAGGCCGGTCGCCGGCCGCTGCTGCGAGAGCTGGTGGCCGACGGGACACTGGGTGCCGCCCTCTGCACCGACGACGGCACGGGCCTGCTGTTCCGCGGCACCGAGCTGGTCGAGGCGGTCGCGGAAGTCGACGGGGTGCGGGTCACGCGGATCGAGCGCGGGGCCGACGGTGACGCCGTGGAGGCCGATCTGCCGGTACGACGCCTGCACTGAGGATCAGGGCACGTCGCGCAGCAGCGCGGTGAGGCCGTTCGGGATCTCGACAAGGTGCACCGGATCCACCTCGGTGCGCCGCAGGGTGGCCAGCAGCGGGGCGGCGTGCGGGTCGGTGGGATGGTTGTCGAAGTCGACGGTCTCCGTGCCCAGCTCCCGCAGGCCCTCGAGCAGAGCGGCGAGGCAGAGGGCGACATCGGCACGGGCCGTCGGGGCCGACGCATCGATCGCCTCGAGGGCTCCTTCTCGGTGCCGGCCGACTCTCGCGCCCTCGTCCTCGTCCCTGCCCTCGTCTTCGTCCTCACCCTTGTCCGCGCTGTAGAGGTCGGCCAGCGCCGTGATCTCGCCGCCGCGGAGAACAGCCCAGGAGTGCTCGTGCACGGACTCCTCATAGAACTCCTCCCCCACCTCGGTGCGGAGCACCTCGCGGGAGGCGGTGGGCGACCAGCTGGCATGCTGCCAGGCATAGCGGTCGGTGAGGGCGTCGACGAGCTGCTCGCGCGGGAGCTCGGTCCAGGGGACGGCGCGAGCGGTGCCGTCGTGGGACGCGCGGACCGCGGCGCACCAGCGGGCGGTGCGATCCGCTGAGACATCGACTCTCAGCAACGGGACCTCGAGGTAGGCCACCGCCCCCTGTGCGCGCAGGAAGCCGTCACGCTCCGAGCCGGGCACCACCTTGCTGGACAATGGATTATCACTGTAACTGCCGAGTTCGCGGAGAAGCGCTGTTCCGTGGCCAAGGCGGCGGTACCCCTCCTCGATCTCGAGCTCGACCAGATCGCGGTCGGGATGGGCCACGTTGCGGCCGATGCGGCCCACCCCGATCACGCGCGGCTCCCCGGAGATGGGGTCGTCGACGTCGAGCACGAGCGCACGGAAGCTCTCGCGCCAGCCATCCGGCTTCAGCCACTCGAAACGGTTCCCGTCGCGGTCGACGTCGGCCGGCGTGGCGGGACGGAATCGTCGCGCCTCGCCGGCCTCGCCCCCGTCGTTCACTCCGCTGCGGCGTCCGCGAAGGTGGAGGTGTCGATCACGGCACGGAAGTGCACATCGCCGGCGACCACGCGGTCGTAGGCGGCGTCCGCCTCCCCGACCCCGATGACCTCGATCTTCGCGGCGAGGCCGTGCTCGGCGCAGAAGTCGAGCATCTCCTGGGTCTCGGCGATGCCGCCGATGTTGGAGCCGGCGAGCACCTTGTTGCCGCCGATCAGTGAGCCGAAGCCGACGGGCTGCTTCGCCGGCGGGAGGCCCACGACCGCCATCACGCCGCGCGGCGTAAGCAGGCGCAGGTACTTGTCCACGGGGATGTCGGCGCTGATGGTGTTCAGGATCAGGTCGAACTCGCCGCGGTGGTCGCTGAAGAAGTTCTCGTCGGTGGTGGCGAGGACCCGCTGCGCTCCGAGCTCGAGGGCATCCTGCTCCTTCTTCAGGGAGCGGGAGAGCACAGTGACCTCGGCGCCCATCGCTGCCGCGAGCTGCACGCCCATGTGTCCGAGCCCGCCGAGGCCCAGCACCGCGACGCGCTTGGCGCGGCCGTCGACCTGCTCCCCGGCGCCCCAGCGGCGCAGCGGGGCGTAGGTGGTGATGCCGGCGCAGAGCAGCGGAGCGGCGACGGCGAAGGAGAGCTCGTCAGGGATCCGGCACACGAAGCGCTCGTTGACCACGACCTTCTCGGCATAGCCGCCCTGGGTGACGGTGCCGTCGACGTCCTTCGCGTTGTAGGTGCCGACGTTGCCCTCCAGGCAGTTCTGCTCCTGGCCGGCGCGGCACTCCTCGCAGTTCCCGCAGGAGTTCACCATGCAGCCCACACCCACGCGGTCCCCGACCTTCCAGTCGGTGACAGACTCGCCGACCGCGGAGACGACGCCCGCGATCTCGTGACCGACGGTGAGCGGGAAGCTCGCCTCGCCCCATTCGTTGCGGATCGTGTGGATGTCGCTGTGGCAGATCCCGGCAGCCTCGATGTCGATGACCACGTCATCAGCGCGCGGGTCCCGGCGCTCGATGGTGGTGACGCGGAACGGCTGGTCGGGGCCGGTCTTCTGCAGGGCCTTGACGGTGATCGGCATGGAAATTCCTCCGGCGGGTCGTGTTCGTGGCGCGGAGAGCGCCGCCGACCAGCCTAACCGCGCTCAGGCGAAGTGATCGAAGCCCTCGCCCTGGATGGGCACGCCGTCCAGCAGCACTGTGGGACCTTGCGGCCCGGCGGGCAGGATCCTGCCGATCGGGCGGAACCCCTCCGGCACCTCCCCCGGGGCGAAAGCGGCGAGCATCGCATGCTCCTCCCCGCCGTGGAGCACCCAGCTCCAGGGGTCGGCACCGAGCTCCGCGGCGAGGCTTGCGAGCTGCGCGACGTCAGGGGCCAGCGCGTTGCGGTCGAGGTCGAGCGTGACGTCGGCGGCCCGGGCCAGCCTGCCTCCGTCGCGGACCAGCCCGTCGGACAGATCCATCATGGCGTGGGCCGTGCGGCCGCCGGTCCAGCCCAGCGAGAGATCAGGGTCCGGGGCGTCATGCCAGCGCACCAGCTCTGCCGCCGACGGGTCGGCGATGTCCCTGAGCATGATCGTGGGGTGGGTGCCATCCGGGGCATGGACCAGCGCCCGCCGCCCCAGCACCAGGGCGAGCCCGGCGGCCGAGCGGCCCAGACGGGGAGACCCGATCGCGAGGACATCCCCCGCGCGGGAACCGGTGCGGCAGATGGCCGGCTGCGTCTCGGGCAGCGAGCCCATCGCGGTGACCGTGAGGACCAGCTGATCGGCGCGTCCCAGGTCGCCGCCGACGATGCTCGCCCCCTCTGCCTCGGCGCGCGCCGCCAGGCCGATCGTGAGGTCCTCGAAGACCGCCCCCGGAGTGTCGGCAGGGGCGGAGATCGCGACCACGAGGGCCAGTGGCCGAGCACCCATCGCGGCGACATCGGCAAGGTTCTGGACTGCCGCCTTGTGCCCGATCCATCGGGCGGTGGTGGCGTGCGTCAGGAAATCATGCCCCTCGACCAGGGAGTCGGTGGTGACCACCAGGCGCGGGGAGGGCAGGTGCACCAC
Organism: Brachybacterium sp. AOP29-B2-41; assembly: GCF_052378395.1. Lineage (NCBI taxonomy): Bacteria > Bacillati > Actinomycetota > Actinomycetes > Micrococcales > Dermabacteraceae > Brachybacterium > Brachybacterium sp. AOP29-B2-41. The sequence goes on along the minus strand of NZ_JBQSXR010000025.1, from coordinate 30,713 downwards.
TGCGGCATCATCTCCGGGCCCCACCTGCACCTCGGCGCCGTGGCTCAGGTGCGGGAGCATGCGGGCCAGGAGCGCGGCCTCGCCGCGGGGGGTGCTGCGGGGGGCTCCGTCATGTGGAGTGTCCTCGTGGGGGGTGTCGCCTGCCATGCTCCCAGTGTGCCCGACCGGTAGGCTCTCCGAGTGCTCCGATCCCGCCTGCTCGCCCTTCCCGCCGCCGGCCTGATGGCCCTGGGCCTGGTCTCCTGCGGCACCGTCACAGTGCCCGCGGGGGCCGATGCCGCGAACCCGGTCTGCGCCGACATCGTGCTCGGCGCCCCGCCCGAGGTGCTGGGCATGGAGCGCGCGGAGACCTCGAGCCAGGGCACCGTCGCCTGGGGCAGCGGCGAGGACACGATCGTGATGCGCTGCGGCGTGACTCCGCCCGGTCCCACCACCGACCTCTGCACCACCCTCGCCGATGGCGACGGGGTGGAGGTGGACTGGATCGTCCGCGAGCTCGAGGACGAGGTGTTCCTGTACACGACCTACGGCCGGGAGCCTGCGGTCGACGTCTCGGTGCCGAGGTCGGCCGCGCCGGATCAGCCGTCGGGCGCCGCTCTGGCCCTCTCCCAGGTGATCAGCCGGAACATCGAGGCGACGGACTTCTGCATCGGCCCGGGCGACCAGCCCGCGCAGTAGCGCCCAGCGGTCAGGGCTCAGAGCTCAGTGCTCAGCGGGGTCCCAGGCGGCGCTTCCGCGCCTGCTCGATCAGCTCGGCGATGAGGTCCGCATAGCTCAGCCCCATGTGCTCCCAGAGCACCGGGAACATCGAGTACGGGGTGAAGCCCGGCATCGTGTTGACCTCGTTGATCAGCACCCGACGGTCGCGGGTGACGAACATGTCCACGCGCGCCAGCCCCTCCAGGCCCAGCGCCGTGAAGGCGCGGGAGGCGATCTCGCGAGCCTCCTCGAGCATGTCATCGGGCAGGCCGGCGGGCACGTCGATGCTCACGGTGCCCTTGCCGAAGTACTTCGCCTCGTAGTCGTAGAACTCGAGGTCGTCGCCGACCTTCACCTCCCCGGGCAGCGTGGTGCTGGGCTCTCCGCCGTCGCGGCCCTGCAGCACACCGCACTCGACCTCGCGGGCGTCGAGCCCCTCCTCCACCAGCACCTTGGGGTCCTCGGCGAAGGCGGTCTTGATCGCGATCTCGAGCTCGGCGGGATCGGTCACCTTGGTGACGCCCAGGCTCGAGCCGGCACGGGCGGGCTTGACGAACCAGGGCAGCGGGTGGTTCTTGCGCAGATAGGTGAGGACGCGGTGCGATTCGCTGGCCCAGCGGTCCTCGTGGACGACGATCCCAGGGGCGCATTCGAGGCCGACGGCACGCAGCACGAGCTTCGTCGCGGCCTTGTCCATCGCGGCGGCGGAGGCGAGCACCCCGCTGCCCACGTAGGGGATGTCCAGCATCTCGAGCATGCCCTGGACGGTGCCGTCCTCGCCGTAGGCCCCGTGCAGGAGCGGCCACACGACATCGATGTCCGCAAGCTCGTGGACCGTGCCGTCGCGGAGGGTGCGCAGGGTGATCGGCTCCCCCGGGCGGTGGCGGGTGCTGGGAAGCAGCACCTCGTGCCCGGAGGCGTCGACCTCGGGGGCGCGTCCGTCGACCAGGGTCCAGTCGCTCGGGTCGTCGGAGACATGGATCCAGCGGCCTTCGCGCGTGATGCCGATGGCGATCACGGCGAAGCGCTCGCGATCGATCGCGGCCAGGATGCCGCCGGCGGTCACGCACGAGATGCCGTGCTCCCCGCTGCGGCCGCCGAACAGGAGGGCGACGGTGGTTCTCATGGGCCAAGGATATTCACTGTTGGTCACTCCGGGCGCACCGAGCGTGCCAGCAGTGCCGTGGTGACCTCTTCCATACGGGCGCCGTGATCCACGACCGCGACCACGGCGCGGGTGATGGGCATGTCCACGTCGAGGCGGGCGGCGAGCTCGGCGACGGCGCGAGCGGTGGCGACCCCCTCGGCGGTCTGCCCGACCTCGGCGGCGGCCGCAGCGACGTCGAGGCCGCGGCCGAGAGCGAGACCCAGGCGGTGGTTGCGGCTCAGCGGCGAGGAGCACGTGGCCACCAGGTCCCCCATTCCGGCGAGGCCGGAGAAGGTCTCTCGCCGACCGCCGAGGGCGACGCCGAGCCGGGTGATCTCTGCGAGCCCGCGGGTGATCAGGGAGGCGGTGGTGTTGTGTCCGTGGCCGAGCCCGACCGCCGCACCGACCGCGATCGCGATCACGTTCTTCACCGCTCCGGCGATTTCCACGCCGATGACGTCGGTAGAGGTGTAGGCGCGGAGGTACGGCGCCTCGCTCCAGGCGGCCAGGACGTCCGCGAGCGCCTGGGAGGGGGCGGCGACGACCGACGCGCAGGGCCGGCGCTCGGCGATCTCCGCCGAGAGGTTCGGACCCGAGAGCACACCGATGCGCTCCGGGTCGACTCCCCCGGCCTCGGCGATGATCTGGCTGATGCGGGCATCAGTACCGCGCTCGATGCCCTTGGTCAGCGACAGCACCGGCACCTCTGGCAGCTCTGGCCACGGGGCGAGGGTGGCCCGCATCGACTGGGCGGGGATCGCGACCACCAGCCCGTGGACTCCCTCGAGCGCCTCCTCGAGGCGAGAGGTGCTGTGGATCGACTCGGGAAGTCGATGCTCGCGGAGGTAGGTGCTGTTGCGATGCTGTTCGCGGATCTCGCGGGCGACCTCCTCACGGCGGGCCCACAGCGTGACCTCGGCGCCGCCGTCGGCGAGCACCTGGGCGAAGGTGGTGCCCCAGCTTCCGGCGCCGAGCACGGCGAGACGGGTGGTCGATGTCATGTGATCTGCTTCCAGGCTCGATATCCGTGCTGGGGCCTGCCTACCTCAGGACGATGGGCATCCGTGCGGCCGTCGTGCAGCTCCTGTGGGGGCTGCTGACCTCGCAGCTGTCCCAGCAGCTCCGCGATCTTCATCATCAGCTCCTCGGTGACGCGCAGGGCGGCCTGCTGGGTGGTCTCGCCATCCAGCTGCGACACCGTGAAGGGCTCTCCGACCAGCATCTGCACATGACGGCCGGGTCTCGGTCGCGGCAGCGGGGAGCCGACGGGCCACAGGGCCCGCCCGCCCCAGGTCGCGATCGGCAGCAGCGGGGCCCCGGTGTCCAGGGCCAGCCGCGCGGCACCGACCCGGCCCCGCATCGGCCACAGCTCGCGGTCGCGGGTGTACGTGCCCTCGGGGAAGAGCATGATCAGCTCGCCGCGCGCGAGGGCGGCGCGGGCATCGGCCAGGGCATCGCTGCTGCGAGAGGTGCCGCGCCGCACCGGGATCTGGCGCGCGGCGCGCAGCAGGGCGCCGAGCACCGGGACCCGGAACAGGGTCTCCTTGGCTAGGAAGCGCGGAGCGATCCCGTGGGCCTGGAGGAGATGCCCGTAGCCGAAGGCGTCGAAGGCGCTCAGATGGTTCCCGCAGGCGATCACCGCTCCCGCTTCCTGGGGCAGGCGCTCGACTCCCTGCCAGCGTGGGCGGGACAGCAGGGCGATCAGGGGGCGCAGCGGGAGCTGCGCGAGGCCGATCACGAGTCCTGCCTGTCGCTCGGGCCTCCGGGCGGTGCCGATGTCCCAGCTGCGCAGCAGGGACGTCATCGTGCTGCCGAGGGGCCTCGGCCCAGAGCCTTCCGCGAGACCTGTCCGGTCAGCGAGGCGGCTGCGGGGTCGCCCGCCAGCGCGCGTCGGCGCAGGGTAGTGGGAGCCCGCCGCGCCAGGGTGTTGACCGCAGCGGCGTGCATCAGCCGACGGGGCGCGAAGGCCAGGCGGCCACGCACTGATCGGAACTTCACCGCGGTGGTGACCTGCAGCAGCTCGCCGCCGGGGAGCAGTGCGACCCCGATCCGCACGGTCAGCTTCTCGTCGTCGTCGATGATCAGCGCCTCGGAGCCGAGCACCTCGTCCGCGACGAACTCCTTCTGCGGCGGCGGGACCATGTCGAACAGCCGGATGGCCTCGTCGCGCAGGGCCCGCAGGCCTCGGGAGGTCAGCGGGGTGTTCTCGTGGGAGAAGATCGCGTCCGCCCAGACCCGGGGGTCCGGCTCATCGACCCCGGCGGTGGGCACGATCACGACATCGCAGTAGTCGGGGATCGGGATGTCCCGCAGTGCGAGGGAGCCTGCCGCTCCGGCCACCGGGCCGGTGATCTGGCTGGCAGGCAGCTCCTCCGCCGCCATCAGCCCTCCTCCCAGAATTCGCCGCCGAGGGCTCCGAGCTTGTCGCGGAAGGATTCGTACCCGCGGTCGATGAGGTCGATGCCGCGGATGGTCGAGACCCCTTCGGCACCCAGCGCCGCGATCAGGTACGAGAAGCCGCCGCGCAGATCGGGGACGGTGATGTCCGCGCCGTGCAGCGAGTTGGGGCCGGAGACCACTGCGGAGTGGTTGTAGTTGGAGCGGCCGAAGCGGCAGCTCGACCCGCCCAGGCATTCGCGGTAGACCTGGATGCGGGCTCCCATGTCGTTCAGCGCGGAGGTGAACCCCAGACGGTTCTCGTACACCGTCTCGTGGAGGATCGAGATGCCGTCGGCCTGGGTGAGGGCGACCACCAGCGGCTGCTGCCAGTCGGTCATGAAGCCGGGATGGACATCGGTCTCCAGGGCGATCGCCTTGAGCGGGGTGCCGGGATGGAAGAAGCGGATCCCGTCCTCGCGGATCTCCATCCCGCCGCCGATCTTGCGGAAGATGTTCAGGAAGGTCGCCATCGGCTTCTGCTGGGCGCCGCGCACGAAGACGGACCCCTTGGTGACCAGTGCCGCGCAGGCCCACGAGCCCGCCTCGATGCGGTCGGTCAGTGCCGTGTGCTGGTATCCGCCCAGACGGTCGACGCCCTCGATCGTGATGGTGCGGTCGGTCTGCAGGGAGATCAGGGCACCCATCTTCTGCAGCACCGCGATCAGGTCCTCGATCTCGGGCTCGACCGCGGCGTTCGTGAGCTCCGTGATGCCCCTGGCGCGGACCGCTGTCAGCAGGACCTGCTCGGTCGCGCCGACGCTCGGATACTCGAGATGGATCTTCGTGCCGGTGAGCCCGTTCGGCGCGGTGATGTAGATGCCCATCTCGCGCTTGTCCACGACCGCGCCGAAGCTGCGCAGCACATCGAGGTGGTAGTTGATGGGGCGGTCACCGATCCGGCAGCCGCCGAGATCGGGGATGATCGCCTCGCCGAGCCGATGCAGCAGCGGGCCGCAGAACAGGATCGGGATCCGCGAGCTGCCCGCATGGGCGTCGATATCGGCGACGTGCGCTTGCTCGACGTTCGAGGGATCCAGCCGCAGCGTGCCCTCGGCGACGTCGTGCTCGATCTTGACGCCGTGGATCGAGAGCAGGTTCGAGACGATCCGCACGTCGGAGATGTCGGGAACCGAGCGCAGGATGCTCGGCTCCTCCCCCAGCAGCGCCGCGACCATCGCCTTCGAGACCAGGTTCTTCGCCCCGCGCACAGTGATCTCACCGTCGAGGGGCCGTCCTCCGCGCACATGGAATGTCGAACTCATGGTGTCCTTGCCTTGACGGTCGGACGCCCGTGGACGCCGCTCTCTGACCGGGTCACCATACCGGAGGGACCTCGGCGGGAGCCGGAACCCGGCTCCCGGCCCGAGAGGTGGTCAGTCCTCAAGAGCCTCTCGTCCCGAGAGCCTCTTGTCCCCGAGGGTCGCTCGCCCCCGCGGCTCGCTCAGTCCGAGTCGGCGGTGCGGGCCGGCAGAGTCTTCGGCATCCAGGACGGACGCGTCGCCTCGAAATCGGTGATGTCCTGCTCATGGCGCATGGTCAGGCCGATGTCGTCCAGGCCCTCCATGAGGCGCCAGCGGGTGTAGTCGTCGACCTCGAAGCGGAAGGTGCTGTCCCCGGCGTGGGCCTGACGGTTCTCCAGGTCCACGGTCACCTCGGTGCCGGGGTTCTCCTCGAGGATCTTCCACAACTGCTCGAGATCGTCCTGCGACAGGATCCCGGCGACCAGGCCCTGCTTGCCGGCGTTGCCGCGGAAGATCTCCGCGAAGCGGGTGGACAGCACGGCTTTGAAACCGTAGTCGCGCAGCGCCCAGACCGCATGCTCGCGGGAGGAGCCGGTGCCGAAGTCGGGGCCGGCCACCAGCACCGAGCCCTTCGCGTAGGCGGGCTGGTTCAGCACGAACTCGGGGTCGTTGGTGCGCCAGGCGTTGAACAGTCCGTCGTCGAAGCCGGTCTTGGTGACGCGCTTGAGGTAGACGGCGGGGATGATCTGGTCGGTGTCGACGTTGCTGCGACGCAGCGGGACACCGATGCCGGTGTGGGTCGTGAAGGCTTCCATGGAGATGCTCCTGGTCAGGCGACGGGCTGGAGGTCGGAGGGCGCGGAGTCCGCACCGAGGTCCGACGGCGAGGACAGGGTGCCGCGCACGGCGGTGGCGGCAGCCACCACCGGGGAGACCAGGTGGGTGCGGCCACCCTTGCCCTGGCGGCCCTCGAAGTTGCGGTTCGAGGTGGAGGCGGCGCGCTCGCCCGGTGCCAGCTGGTCCGGATTCATGCCCAGGCACATCGAGCAGCCGGCCTGGCGCCATTCAGCACCGAAGTCCAGGAAGATGCGGTCCAGCCCCTCCTTCTCGGCCTGCAGGCGCACCCGGGCCGAGCCGGGGACGACCAGCACCCGCACATCGGGGTGCTTGCTCCGGCCCTCGAGCACCGAGGCGAACGCCCGCAGGTCCTCGATGCGGCCGTTGGTGCACGAGCCCATGAAGACGGTGTCGACCTTGATGTCCTTCAGCGGGGTGCCGGGGACCAGGTCCATGTACTCCAACGCGCGCTCGGCGGCGTTGCGGGCACTGTCGTCGGTGAAGTCCTCGGGCGCGGGGACCGAGGCGGACAGGGGCAGGCCCTGGCCCGGGTTCGTGCCCCAGGTGACGAAGGGCTCGAGCGTGTCCGCGTCGATGAACACCTCGGTGTCGAAGGTGGCGTCATCGTCGCTCCGCAGCGTCTTCCAATAGGCGACGGCCTCGTCCCAGTCCTTCCCCCGCGGCGCGTGGGGACGACCCTGGACGTACTCGAAGGTGGTCTCGTCGGGGGCGATCATGCCCGCACGCGCTCCCGCCTCGATGGACATGTTGCAGACGGTCATGCGGCCCTCCATGGAGAGCTGACGGATCGCCTCGCCGCGGTACTCGAGCACGTAGCCCGCGCCGCCGCCGGTGCCGATCTTCGCGATGACCGCGAGGATGATGTCCTTCGCGGTCACGCCCGGCTTCAGTGCGCCGTTCACGGTGATCGCCATGGTCTTGAAGGGGGTCAGCGGCAGCGTCTGGGTGGCGAGCACATGCTCGACCTCGCTGGTGCCGATCCCGAAGGCCAGAGCCCCGAAGGCGCCGTGCGTCGAGGTGTGGGAGTCGCCGCACACCACGGTGATGCCGGGCATGGTCAGGCCCAGCTGCGGGCCGACCACGTGGACGATCCCCTGGTCGACGTCCCCGAGCGAGTGGATGCGCACGCCGAACTCCTCGGCGTTGCGGCGCAGCGTATCGATCTGGGTGCGCGAGGTGAGGTCCGCGATCGGCTTGTCGATGTCGATCGTGGGGGTGTTGTGATCCTCGGTCGCGATCGTCTGGTCGATCCGGCGCGGGCCACGGCCCTCCTGGCGGAGGCCGTCGAAGGCCTGCGGGCTGGTCACCTCGTGCAGGAGCTGGAGGTCGATGTACAGCAGGTCCGGTTCGCCGTTCTCTCCGCGACGGACCACGTGATCCGCCCAGACCTTCTCCGCGAGGGTCCCCGCCATATCGATCCTTCCCTGCGCCCCGGATGAGGGCGCGCTGCTGAATGCTGAGATGCACTCGGGGTGCGAGCGCTCGTCCCATGGTGGGCGGGTCCACGATGCGATGCACTTGCGTCTCACCAAATAAGACGGCAGTATCGGAGCATGGACAAGACTTCAGAGGAGAACGGCAGCGGCGTCGGCGTGCTGGACAAGGCGGCGATCGTCCTCGGCGCCCTCGAAGCCGGCCCCGCGACCCTCGCCCAGCTCGTGCAGTCGACGGGCCTCGCCCGGCCCACCGCGCACCGCCTCGCCGTCGCGCTCGAGTTCCACCATCTCGTCGCCCGCGACATGCAGGGACGCTTCGTCCTGGGCCCGCGCCTGGGCGAGCTCGCCGCCGCCGCCGGGGAGGACCGCCTGCTGGCCTCGGCCGGTCCCGTGCTGGCCGCGCTGCGTGACCACACCGGCGAATCCGCGCAGCTCTACCGTCGCCAGGGCGATCACCGCATCTGCGTGGCAGCGGCGGAGCGACCGATCGGGCTGCGGGACTCGGTGCCGCTGGGCGCCGCGCTCACCATGCGGGCAGGTTCCGCCGCCCAGATCCTGCTGGCCTGGGAGGAGCCCGACCGCCTGCATCGTGGGCTGCTCGGCGCCCGGTTCACCGCGACCCAGCTCTCCGCTGTGCGGCGGCGCGGATGGGCGCAGTCGATCGGCGAGCGCGAGCCCGGCGTGGGATCCGTCTCCTCCCCCGTGCGCGGTCCGAACGGGCGCGTGGTCGCGGCCCTGAGCATCTCCGGACCGATCGACCGCATCACCCGTCAGCCGGGCCGCCTCCATGCGGCATCGGTCATGAGCTCGGCGAACCATCTCACCGAGCTGCTGCGCCGCGCAGGCTCCTGAGCACGCACGCCCGCAGCGTCAGTCCCGTCCCGCAGCGTCAGTCCCGCTCGATCCAGACCGGGGTGTTGGCGAAGCGCAGCACGTTGACCAGCTGACGAGGTGCGCCGACCTTGCCTCCCGCACCCGATGAACGCTCCCCTGCGACCACCATCAGGCAGGCGTCCTCGCTGGCCTGGACCAGCTGCTTCGGGCTGTCGGACGCGGCGATCGTCACGTCCCGCACGAATACTCCCGGATGCGTCAACGAGATCCGCTGGGCGACGCCGGCGAGGATCTCCTGCGCCTGTTCCGGGGTGGTCTCCGGGCGCACGACCAGGTGGAAGTCCCGCCCGTAGGCCTCTGCGAGGTCCGCGGCCCGGGTGACCACCTCCGTCGCGATCTCGTGATGCACCAGGCCGATCGGCCCCGTGCCGTCGACCCGTCCGCGGACCACCACCACGGGGCAGTAGGAGCGCGCCGCCAGCGCAAGGCTCTTGGACCCGACGATGAGGGTCATCAGACGCCCCATGCCGCGACCTCCGAGCACCAGCAGATCTGATTCCCTGCTGACCCCGACCAGTACCGGCACCGCATTGCCGTCGACGATCTCCGAGGTCACGGGAAGATCCGGATGCTCTTCGCGGATGATCCGGGTGGCATCGAGGATCAGGCTGTGCGCGGCATTGCGGAAGCCGGAGCCTGCCATCCCCGAGATCGGGTCGATGTTGACGTCGAGCTCGGTCCAGACGAAGGCGTGGACGAGATGGACGGTGCCGCCGACTGCGGCGGCATGGAGGGCGGCCCAGCGGACCGCCTGATCGGACTCGTCGGCATCGAAGACGCCGACCGTGATTCGGGGACCAGTGCTGTGCGTCATGTCACGACGATACTCTGCCCGCCCGGTGCAGGTCCGGAAATGACGAAGGAGCCGACACTGGGAAGTGTCGACTCCTGCTCGTACCCCGTACCGGATTTGAACCGGTGTTACCGCCGTGAGAGGGCGGCGTCCTAGGCCTCTAGACGAACGGGGCTGAAACGAGATCCGAAAATCTCGGTCGTACCCCGTACCGGATTTGAACCGGTGTTACCGCCGTGAGAGGGCGGCGTCCTAGGCCGCTAGACGAACGGGGCGCGGGCCATGCGGCAATGAAATGCCGCGTAGCGCTGGGGTACCAGGACTCGAACCTAGAACGACGGTACCAGAAACCGCTGTGTTGCCAATTACACCATACCCCATGGTGAGAAGTACTTTCTGCAGTCATTTCCGTTCTGTTCCCCGGTGGTTTCCGTGGAATTTCCGAACTGTTCTGCATGCCGTACCGAGGTAAGACTCTACCGGGTTCTCGGGCGGAGCACAAAGCGAGAAGGCCCCTGGACGCTGTGAGGCTCGGCACCCTGCCCCACAGCGTCCCCGGACTCAGCCCTCTGCAGCCAATCGGCCCTCTGCAGTCAATCGGCTGTGCAGCGAGCGCAGCCGGGCGAGGCTCGAGGGCTTGCCCAGCAGCTCCATCGACTCGAACAGGGGCGGAGAGATCCTGCGCCCGGAGATCGCGCTGCGCAGCGGCCCGAAGGCCAGGCGGGGCTTGACCCCCATGTCGTCGACGATCGCCCCGCGCAGTGCGGGCTCGAGTGCCTCAGCGGTGAAGGCGCCCTCGTCGATCGCCTCGACCTCACGGATCGCGCGCTCGAGCACTGCTGCGGGGTCATCGCCGAGCTTCTTCAGCGCATCGTCCTGGACCACGAGGTCCTCGTCGGCGGTGAACAGGAAGCCCATCAGCTCCGGCGCCTCGCCGAGAAGGTTCATCCGGGTCTGGACCAGCGGGACGGCCGCGGCGACCAGGGCGCGCTGCTGCTCGGTCACGTCCTCGCCCAGCACCCCGCCGGCCTGGAGGTACGGCAGCAGGCGCTCGGCGAGATCCGCCTCGGGCAGCAGACGGATGTGGTCCGCATTGATGGCGGTGGCCTTCTTGAGGTCGACGCGAGCCGGGTTGGGGTTCACGGCGGAGGCGTCGAAGCGCTCGACCAGCTGCGCACGGCTGAAGATGTCCTCGTCGGCGCTGTAGCCCCAGCCCAGCAGGGACAGGTAGTTCACCATGCCCTCCGGGATGAAGCCCTGCTTCCGATAGAGGAAGAGATCCGCCTGCGGATCGCGCTTGGAGAGCTTCTTGTTGCCCTCCCCCATCACGTAGGGCAGGTGCCCGAACTCGGGGATCCGCTCCGCGACGCCGATCTCGATCAGTGCCCGGTACAGCGCGATCTGGCGGGGAGTGGAGGAGAGGATGTCCTCGCCGCGCAGCACATGGGTGATCCGCATCAGCGCATCATCGATCGGGTTGACCAGCGTGTAGAGCGGCTTCCCGTTGGCGCGCACGACCACGAAGTCGGGAGTGGTGCCGGCCTTGAAGGTGATCTCGCCGCGCACCATGTCGGTGAAGGTGATGTCCTCCGCGGGCATCCGCAGGCGCCAGGTGGGCTCGCGACCCTCCGCGCGGAAGCCAGCTTTCTGCTCGTCGGTGAGGTCGCGGTCGTAGCCGTCGTACCCCAGCTGCGGATCCCGGCCCGCCGCCTTGTGGCGCTCCACGATCTCCTCCGCGGTGGAGAAGGACTCATAGATGTGTCCGGACGCCTTCAGCTTCTCGATGACGTCCTGGTAGATCTCTCCTCGCTGCGACTGACGATAGGGGCCGTCCGGCCCGCCCACCTCGACGCCCTCGTCCCAGTCGATGCCGAGCCAGCGCATCGCGTCGAGCAGCTGGTGGTAGGACTCCTCGCTGTCACGCGCGGCGTCGGTGTCCTCGATGCGGAAGATCAGCTTCCCGCCGTGATGGCGGGCATGGGCCCAGTTGAACAGGGCGGTGCGCACCATCCCCACATGAGGGGTGCCCGTGGGGCTGGGGCAGAAACGGACGCGGACCTCGTCGGCAGCGCCGGTCGGGGTCGAGGTCGGGGCGGGGGCGGTGGTCACGCGGGGTGCTCCTGAGGAGTTGTCGAGGATGAGGGGCGAGGCCGTGCTGCTCAACGGCGCACGATCGGATTGGTCAAGGTGCCGATGCCCTCGATGGTGATGTCGACCGAGACGCCGGCGGGGACGCTCCGCACACCGGCGGGTGTACCGGTCAGGACGAGATCGCCGGGCAGCAGGGTGACCACGGAGGAGATCTCCGCGATCAGCTCAGCGACGGAGCGGACCATGTCCGCAGTACTGCCCTGCTGTGCGATCTCGCCGTCGACGGCGCTGGAGATGGCGAGCCCCGCACCGGCTGCGGGATCCAGGTCGGTCTCGATCCACGGCCCGATGGGGCACGAGGTGTCGAAGGCCTTGGCCCGGAACCACTGATCCTCCTCCCGCTGCGCATCGCGTGCGGTGAGGTCATTGGCGCAGGTGTATCCGAGCACATGGTCGGCGACCTGCTCGGGGGTGAGGTTCTTGGCCATCCGCTTGATGACCACGGCGAGCTCGGCCTCGAGGCTCACCTCCTGGCTGTAGGAGGGCAGCACCACGGGATCGCCGGGGCCGACGACTGCGGTGTTGGGCTTGAGGAAGTAGAGCGCCTGCTCCGGCACCTCGTTGCCCATCTCTGCGGCGTGCGCCGCGTAGTTGCGGCCGACGCACACCACCTTCGAGCGAGGGATGACGGGGGCCAGCAGGCGCACGTCCTCGAGCGGCACGACGGTGCCGGTGGGTCGGATCTCTGTGTACAGGGGGTCACCGGTGATCCCATAGACCATGTCCCGGCCATCCTTCTCCTGGACGATGCCGTACATGGGGTCTTCACCGGTGGTGAATCGGGCGATACGCATGCCCGCCAGTCTAGAGCGTCACTCGTCGGCCCCTTCAGCGACCTCGGCGCCGGCGATCTCGGCACCAGATCTCGGCATCAGATATCTCGGCATCAGATCTCGCCGCGTCCTCCTCGACGGAGGTGATGGCGATCATGGCCCGGGTGGTCTCGCCGGCGCCGAGCGTGCAGGTCATCCCCACGCTGTCCGGCGGTCCAGGTCTCGACGCCCTTTCCAGCACGTACTACGCTATACTTGAATCATCAACGACTCTTGGCGCAGGTGCCTGCGTCGCAGAATGGAGCTCCTCCGTGACTGACCCGACCACGACCGCATCCGACCTCCCACGGCTGACCTTCGGCCTGGACACCTTCGGCGACGTCACCGTCGACGCACACGGGGCCCCGGTGCCGGCCTCGCAGGTGATCCGTGACGTGATCGCGCAGGGCGAGCTCGCGGACAGCGTGGGCATCGATCACTTCTCGGTCGGCGAGCATCACCGTCCCGACTTCGCCATCAGCGCGCCCGACATGGTGCTCGCCGCCCTCGCCACCCGGACCGAGCGGATCACCCTCGGCACCGCCGTGATCGTGCTCAGCTCCGACGACCCGCTGCGCGTGGTCGAGCGGTTCTCGACTCTGGATGCGCTGTCGCAGGGCCGCGCGGAGCTGACGGTGGGGCGTGGTTCGTTCACGGAGTCGTTCCCGCTGTTCGGGTTCGCGCTGCAGGACTACGAGACGCTCTTCGAGGAGAAGCTGGATCTGCTCTCCGCCGCGATCACCGGGGAGCCGATCACCTGGTCCGGCACCACCCGTGCCCCGCTGAAGGCGCAGTCTCTCTATCCGCCGCTCGAGCGCGCGCTGCCCACCTGGGTCGCCGTGGGCGGCAGCCCGAACTCGGTGGTGCGGGCGGCCCGCCACCGCCTGCCCCTGATGCTCGCGATCATCGGCGGCGCCGCCGACCGCTTCGCCCCGTACGTCCGGCTGTTCCACGAGGCGAACGAGAAGCTGGGCAACGGCCGACTCCCCGTCGGGGTCCACTCCCCCGGCCACATCGCCGCCGACGACGCGACCGCGCGGGAGCAGCTGGCCCCGCACTGGATCCACAACCGCAACGAGATCGGGCGGGAGCGTGGCTGGGGTCCCTCGGGCATCGCCGAGTTCGATGCCGAGATGCAGCATGGGGCGCTGTACGTCGGTTCTCCGGAGACGGTGGCGCACAGGATCGCGACGACGATCCGCACCCTCGGCGTGGACCGCTTCGATCTGAAGTACGCGAGCGGGCCGATGCCGCACGAGCAGCTGATGGAGTCGATCCGGCTGTACGGCACCGAGGTCATCCCGCGCGTGCGCGAGCTGCTCGCGGCGCGGCCCGACACCGAAATGGACTCGCCCTTCGACGAGGCGTGATGAGGGCTCACGTCACCGCGGTGCCTCCCGCAGCAGGAACGAGCGGATCCTCAGCTCCGTCTCCTCGCTGCTGATCCCGTCCAGGACGTCACGGCACCAGCGGATGAGCGAAGCGCTGGCTCCAGGGCGGGTTCTCTGGTCCGTGAGGAAGCGTGCCGGAGCGGCCACCGTAGGCTGACCCCATGAACGATCGGGAGATCACCACGAACGAGAGCACCGGCACCTCGCGCGAGCGCCGCATCGCGACCGCGGCCGCCGCTCTGGCCCGGCACGCGGACCCCGGGCCCACCGCTCTGGGCAGCCTGACCGACGAGCAGCTCGTGGTGCTCCACGGGACGAGCGAGGCCCCCGCACTGCTCACGCCGTGGCTCGACCGCTCGACGGCTACGGACGCGCAGCGCGAACTGCTGCTGTCCTCGGCGGCGCGCGGACAGCTCGCCGCGGGTGCCATCGCGCCTGAGGGCACTCTGGCGAAGGTTGAGGGGCGCGAACCCGTCGGCGACCCGGAAGACCTCCTCCCGACCGCGCTGCCGGCCGGGATCGTGGGGCGCCGCGTGTATTCCAGTCGGCGTGTCACGGCGACTGACCTCGACGATCCTGCGCGCGGCGCGATCCAGGCCTTCGCCGATCTCGACGGCACCGTGATGCAGGAGCAGATCTCCGCCAACGGGATCCACCACTTCACCATGAGCAGCGTCGACAGCGCGGCGCGGGTCCAGGTCCTCTGGCTGCTGGGCGCCCCCGATCCCGAGAGCGCCCCGACCGAGGAGCAGGCCGCGGAGGTCCGCTCCGGGACGCTCGAGGAGCTCACGGCTGATCCGGAGATCGGTGTCCTCCTCTCCTCCGCCACCCGACGGGTACGGATCCTCGCCGAGGATCGCGCCGAGGGCGTCGAGCAGGTGCTCTGGGTGCTCCACGACGGAGAATCCACCGTCGCGCTCCAGCCCTCGGAACATGGCACCGGAGCGCCCTCCCTCGAGGCCTCCGTGCTCGAGGCCGTGCGCGTGGGTCCGGACGGACTGCGCGCTCAGCTCGCGGAGTTCATGACCTCCGGCTGAGGGCCGGGTTCAGCCGAAGACCAGGTCGCCGACGCCCTCGACGATGCGCTGGGGACCGTCGATGATCGGGTCGAGGATCGGGACAGCGTCCCGGATCCCCTCGCTGCTGTCCTGGAAGAGGTCCTGGGCACCGTCGAGCACGGTGTCCGTCCCCTCGCGCAGCCCGCTCCATCCCGTGAGCATCTCGACCACGTCCCCGGGCGCCTCCAGCAGCGCACGCGAGGGCGACCCCCCGCCGACCGAATCCGGGTTGTGCGCGGTCGCGACCGTCAGGCCGTTCCACGCGATGTCCAGGGCACCGGTCGCGATGCCTCCGATGCCACCGATGAGCTTCGTCACGGGGTGGGGGATCATGCCGACCGTCGTGAACGCCAGGTCCAGGCCGTTGATGTTGTAGGTGATGGCCGCATCGAGCACACCGAACAGGTCCCCGTCCTGGAAGGCCTGCAACCCGTCATAGACCGCGATGCCCATCGTGGATGCATCGCCGACGATGTTGAGGACGTCCCCCCAGGTGCCGACGTCGAACATTCCGACGACGTCGATGGCCGAGGTGACCCCGGCGAAGATGTCGAGCCCCAGCAGACCGTCCTCGCCGAGGAGATCGCCCCAGAAGCCATCGCTCTGGAGCGGCTCGTAGTCCTCGAGCCACTGGGTGATGGTGTCCCAGAGCGAGCCGCCGCCGTCCCCGTCGCTCGCCGCGTCCTGCTCCTCCGCCTCGCGCCGGAGCCCCTCGAGGCGGCGCCGCAGATCCTCGAGCGCCTCCTCGATGCGTTCGAGCACCCGGGACTCGAAGTCCTCGCGGAAGCGCTCGACGTCCGGCCCGATCCAGGTCGCCGTGCGCACCGCGATGCCGAGTCGCAGGGAGAGCCCATCGAGCTGGCGCGCGCGGGTATCGGTCAGCTCGGCCTGTGCGCGCAGCGCCTCGGTGTCAGCCCCCAGGAATGTCATCGGTCCCCACCTCGTCCTCGCGTCGTCGTCTCTGCTCGAAGAGTAGACAGCGGCCTGCGTCCGCGCGATGGGGAGCACTCCCCATCACCGCGCTCTCCCGGAGCGGTGCGGCATCATGGGGACGTGCCATCGACTCATTCCGGCAGCCCGGTCATCCTCTTCCGCGCCCCCACCCGTCCCTGGGCACTCGTCGTCGCCACCGCACTCTCCGTGGTGGTGCTGCTGCCCCTGGCCATCCTGCTCGCCGTGCTGGGCGTGGTCGCCGACTCCGCCTCCGGCATCGTGCTCGGACTGGTCGCGGGCGTCCTCGTCCTGCTTCTCGGCTGCCTGCTGGTGGTCTCCGCACGCCAGCACTTCACCGTGACGACGGCGGGGATCGATGTCGCCTCGTATCTCCGTACCCGCCACCTCCCCTGGTCGAGCATCCGACTGGTGCGCGTGGGACCGCCGACGGTCTTCTCGCCGCGGGCCACCGAGCTCGTCCTCGCCGACGGCTCGACGGTGCGGCCCTTCGCCACCTCGATGAACTTCGCCCTGTGGCGCGGAGAGACCCCGCTCTCCCACGGCGCCGACGGAACCGCACCCACCCGCTGCACCCTCGCCGCGATCGACGCGCACCGCCGCTACCTGGCCGGGGAGTTCGGGCGGTGAGAGTGCTCTCCGTCGTCGAGGCGCGGCAGCAGCCGCAGCCTGCGGCGCGGCCGGTATCCTGCGGATTGGTGCCGAGCGGCACCGCCCGAGCCGGAGGCCACCAGGATGATCAGTCCACCCCGCCCAGCAGATGACGGCACGCCGCTGTATGTCGCGCCGACCCGGGGATACCGCTGGCTGATGCTCGTGCTCCTGGGCGTGCTGGCGGTGCTCGCACTGGTGGTCCTCGCCCTCGCAATCTTCATCGCCTGGCAGATTGCTGCGAAGCTCTCGACCGCCGCAGCGGTGGTGATCCTGGTGGTGTTCGGGTTCCTGATCGTGCTG
The DNA here is from genome assembly GCF_052378395.1 of Brachybacterium sp. AOP29-B2-41. NCBI lineage: Bacteria > Bacillati > Actinomycetota > Actinomycetes > Micrococcales > Dermabacteraceae > Brachybacterium > Brachybacterium sp. AOP29-B2-41. Next base: position 13,890 of record NZ_JBQSXR010000025.1, on the reverse strand, counting down.
CTGCTGGCGCTGATTGTGGTCAACGCGGTGCTGCAGTCCTCGATGGTGTTCGCCGTGACCACGCAGGGCCTCACCTTCGCCCCTCCCTACCGCAGGGCACGGTTCGTGCCCTGGGCGCAGGTGGCGGCGATCGAGCCCTCTCGCGGGATGTTGATGCGAGGCGCGGTCGCGGTGGTGCTCGAGGACGGCGCTCGCCTGACCGCTTCCCTCACCAACGCCTCCGCCGGCTACGCGCATCCTCCGGCCCCGTCCCATCTGAGCCCCGACAACGGTGCCCCGGCGCCGTTGCGCGCGGCGCTCGACGGGCTCGCCCGGTATCGGCGTGGCGAGTTCGCCGAGCCGCGGCTCAGGCCTCCGGGTCCTCCAGCAGCATCGAACGAATTCGCAGCTCGGCCTCCTGCCGGCTGATGCCCTCCTGTTCCTCCCGCACCAGAGAGTGCCCGGAGAACTCCTCCGGCACGATCAGGGGCGGCATCCGGCCGGGGACGATCACCCGGACAGGAACGGACAGCGATTCCTCGCACCCCGGCAGCTCGCTGGCGAGCGTGCCCAGGTAGCTCCCGCGGAATTGCGGTTGCTCCCAGTGCTCGACGACGTCGAGATAGTCGTTCTCGCTCACCTGGATCCACGGCATGAAGACCAGCATCGCCGCCTCCCCGCGGACCGGGAGGGACAGATATCCCGTGAGGTAGCAGTCGATCGAGCCGCCGTTCTCGATCAGGCACAGCTCATCGGTGGACCGGGCGCGCATCAGCTGCTCCCGGGGGCTCAGGCGCAGGTATGCCTCCGGGCGCGTGAACTCAATCAGCGGCCAGGGGTTCGCCACAGTGCCGTCGGCCCCCTCGTGGCGGTGACCGCAGCCGGCGCAGTCATAGTCGATACCTGGCATCTCGGACGCTCCTTCTCCTGCGACGCCCTGCCGCGGGATGGGCACCACCGTAGGAATCCTCGATGCCTCGAGGCCATGGCGATCGCCTCGCTGTGGACGGGGGTCCGCTGGGGAGGAACGGTGGGGTGCTCGTAGGATGGATCGGTCATCGACCCACCCGCTCCCGGAGGCCCCGTGAACTTACCGCCCCTCGCCGCCCCGGCGCACACGCTGTCGGCCGAGGACGCCGCGGCGGCCCGCCGCGCGCACGAGGACCGGGCCGACGCGCTGACCGCAGCCCATCGCGCACGGCGCCTCCGCGGCGAGAAGCACGCGGTCGAGGACTTCCTGTTCACCTACTACCCGTTCTCCCCCGCCAGGCTGAGGCGCTGGCACCCGGGATGGGAGGTCGCCTACGACGCGGCAGCGGACCTCGGGGCCGACGGCGAGCCCGCGATCGCAGACGTGGACGAGGCAGGACGCCGCTCCTGGTACGTCGACGGCCCCGGGCAGGTTCCAATGCGCCGCGCCGATGCCACGCGATACCTCGCCGAGCGCGGTGACGCACTCGGCTTCATGACGCGGCTGCTCTCGGCGTCCTCGCTCACGCGGCGGCGGCCGGAGTTCGGCTGCTTCGGCCTGCACGAGTGGGCGATGGTGCACCGCGTGCCCGAGGGCGAGCAGCGTCATGAGAATCTTCCGCTGCGGCTCTCTCCGGCGGAGACCGACGCGGTCGTCGAGCGGGAGAACCTGGTGTGCTCCCATATCGATGCCTTCCGCTTCTTCACCCCGTCGGCAGCGCCGCGCAACTCCCTGGAGCCCACTCGCGCCTCCCAGGTCCAGAACGACAACCCGGCCTGTCTCCATGTCGGGATGGACCTCTACAAGTGGGCGATGAAGCTCACCCCGCTGGTGCCGTCGGCTCTCGTGCTGGACTGCTTCGAGCACGCGCGCGAGACCCGGGTGCTGGACATGGAGGCGAGCCCGTACGACGTGCGTCCGCTGGGCTATGGGGTGGTCGCGATCGAGACGCCCGCAGGGAAGGGCGAGTACGTGCGGCGACAGCGTGCGCTGGCCGCACGGGCCGATTCCCTGCGAGAGCGGCTGCTGGCCGTGGTCTTCCCGCTGGCCGAGGCCATTGCGGTCTGAGAGGCACCGCGCGACGGACCGCTATCTCCGCGGAGAGTTCGGCGGTGTCCGAGCGCCCTGGCAGACTGGGACCATGCCCCTCCTGATGCCGTTCCTGCCCGACAGCTCCGCCGACGCCGGACAGGACGCGATCGTCGACGGGTTCATCGCGGCCCAGGAGTCCGTGGGCCGCACCCTGTACCCGCATCAGGAGGAGTCGCTGCTGGCGATCGCCGCCGGTGATCATGTCATCGCCGCGACGCCGACCGGCTCCGGCAAGACCACGATCGCGTACGCCGCGATCTTCGCCGCCATGGCCCGCGGGGAGAAGTCGTACTACACCGCCCCGATCAAGGCACTGGTGAGCGAGAAGTTCTTCGACCTGGTCGCACAGTTCGGTGCGGAGAACGTGGGCATGATGACCGGCGACTCGGCCGTCAACCACGACGCACCGATCATCGTGTGCACCGCGGAGATCTTCGCCAACCACGCACTGCGTGACGGGCCCGGCAGCGACGTGGGCCTGGCGGTGATGGACGAGTTCCACTACTACGGCGACTCCCAGCGCGGATGGGCCTGGCAGGTGCCCCTGGTCGAGCTGCCCGACTGCCAGTTCGTGCTCATGAGCGCGACCCTCGGGGACGTGACGCGCTTCGTCGAGGACCTCAGCGAGCGGACCGAGCGGGACGTGACCGTCATCGATGATGCCCCGCGCCCGGTGCCACTGGACTTCCGGTGGTCGCTCGAGCCGCTGCCGGAGACGATCACCACGATCCTCACCGACCGTGATGCCCCCGTCTACATCGTCCACTTCACCCAGAAGGATGCCCTCGAACAGGCGCAGGCGCTCCAGGGCCAGAAGATCCTCTCCGCGGAGGAGAAGGTCCAGATCCGCGAGATCATCGGGGACTTCCGCTTCTCGAAGGGCTTCGGGCAGATCCTGTCCAGGCTCGTGCGCGAGGGCATCGGCGTGCACCACGCAGGGATGCTGCCGAAGTACCGGCGACTGGTGGAGAAGCTCGCCCAGTCCGGGCTGCTGAAGATCATCTGCGGCACCGACACCCTCGGGGTCGGCATCAACGTGCCGATCCGCACCGTGCTGCTGACGGGCCTGGCGAAGTTCGACGGCAAGCGCATGCGGCTGCTGAACGCGCGTGAGTTCCACCAGATCGCGGGCCGTGCCGGCCGCGCCGGCTACGACACGATCGGCCACGTGGTGGTGCAGGCACCGGTCTGGACGATCGAGTTCGAGAAGGAGCGGGCCAAGCATCGTGCCCGCGAGGAGGCGGGCAAGGTCTCCAACAATGCCAAGAAGCGCAAGAAGGAGCCCAAGCCGCGGATCCCCGAGGGTGCGATCTCCTGGTCCGAGGCGACCATGACCAAGCTGGTCGAGAACGCCCCGGAGCCGCTGCGGCCGCATCTGAAGATCACCGCGGGCATGGTGCTCGCGCTGATCTCCCGGCCGGGCGATGCGATCTCCGCGGGCCGGCACCTGATCATGACCAGCCATCAGACCACCGGGCAGAAGCTGAAACTGGTCAAAGACGGTGTGGAGATCTTCCGCGGGCTCAAGGACGCCGAGATCATCGAGGTGCTCGACGCACCCGACCATCTCGGCCGACGCTTCGCCCTGGTGGAGGACCTGCAGCTGGACTTCACCATGAACCAGCCGCTGGCGCCCTTCGCCATCGCGATGATCGACTCTCTCGACGAGGAGTCCGAGTCCCTCACCCTGGACACCGTCTCGATCATCGAGGCCGTCCTCGAGGACCCGCGTCAGATCCTGCTCGCGCAGCAGAACTCCGCGAAGGGCGAGCTGCTCGGAGAGCTCAAGGCCGATGGCGTCGAGTACACCGAGCGGATGGCCCGGCTCGATCAGGTCACCTGGCCGAAGCCGCTCGAGGAGGACCTCGAGGCGGCGCTCGAGATCTATGCGCGCTCCCGCCCATGGGTGCGCTCCGACGAGCTGTCCCCCAAATCCGTGGTCCGCGAGATCTACGAGACCGGGCAGACCTTCAGCGAGTTCGTGCAGCGCTATGGGCTGCAGCGCTCCGAGGGCATCGTGCTGCGCTATCTCTCCGACGCCTACCAGGCGATGCGCCGCACCATTCCGCAGGACCTGCGCACCGAGGATCTCGAGGACCTGATCGAATGGCTCGGCGTGCTGGTGCGCGGCATCGATTCGTCGCTGCTGGATGAATGGGAGGCGCTCACCCACCCGGAGGATGCCGACCCCGACGGCGCCTCGGAGATCCGACCCACCACCCCGCGTGGGCTCTCCGCGCAGACTAAAGTGCTGCGCACGATGGTGCGCGCCGCCATGTGGCAGCGCGTCGAGCATTTCGCCTTCGAGCGCGAGGCGCGCCTGGCGGAGCTCGACGGCGGATCCGGCTGGGACCGGTCGCGCTGGGCGGCGGTGATGGACGAGTATTACGACACCTACGACGACGTCGGCATCGACGGTCCCGCGCGCTCGCCGCAGCTGCTGCAGATCACGGAGGAGTCGAAGCTCTGGCGGATCCGGCAGGTGCTCGCGGATCCCGATCGGAACCACGACTGGGCGATCGAGGCGGAGCTCGACCTCGAAGCGACCGACGAGGCGGGCGAGCCGGTGCTCGCGATCACGCACGTCGGAGATGCCTCGACCCGTCCCTGATCATCGAGGCCCCGCGCGGAGCCGGGGCCCGGAGGCGCGGGCCGGAATCGCTGGCCGGAATCGGGGTCCGGGCGCAGAGAAGGCCGCCGTCCACAGGGACGACGGCCTTGCTCCCTTCGATCGCGCCACTGGCGCGATCCGTTGCTACTGAGGGGTCGCCTGCCCCCACGGGTTGACCTCAACCCAGGGGTTCACCTCGACCCAGGGATTCACCTCGACGGCAGGCGTCTTGGCCTTCCAAGGATTCACCTCGACCCACGGGTTCACTTCGACCGCAGGCTTGGTCACCTTCCACGGGTTCACCTCGACCGCAGATGCGGCACCGGCCCCCGCGACGCCGAGCGCGAGCCCGAGGGCGACGCCTCCGGCCAGCGTGGCGGCACGCGCCCATCGGCGGCGCGGCCGCAGCATTCCGTCCTTCTGTGCACTCACCATGTTCATCCTCTCGAGGTAAGCATCAGCGGCCCAGGAGGAAGCCCGCTCGCCCCAGGATACCTGTTGTGAGAGCGATCACAAGCGCTTCGCCTCGGCACGAGACGGGGAGAGACGGGACGGGGTCGATCACCTTCGGTGAGGTCAGACGGGGGCCCGCTCGAGGGTCACGGCCTCGACCGCGGCGCACGCCTCCTCGAGGCTCGCCCCGCGCGCCACTGCCGCGCCGACGAGGAAAGCGGAGATCGGGGCCATCGAGCGCTGGACGCCCTCGGCGACCACGCCCGTCATGAGATGGACACGATCCACATCGAGATCCACCCCAGTCACATCGAGGTGCTCGGCGACGCGGTCCAACCAGGGCAGCAGCGTGCTCTCCCAGTCCGGCTGCCGGGTCACCGGAGGTTTCGCGGTCATCAGAACTTCACCTTCTCCCAGCCGCGCCGCTCGGCTTCCTTACGGGGGTCCTTGCTGCGGTAGACGATGTACGGCCGGGTCAGGTAGCCCAACGGAGCGGCGAAGACGTGCACCAGGCGGGTGAAGGGCCAGATCGCGAACAGCGAGAGAGCGCTGAGCACGTGCAGCTGGAAGAAGATCGGCGCCTGGCTCATCAGCTCCGTAGAAGGCTGCAGGGTCCAGAACTGGCGGAACCAGATCGAGACGCCCTCCCGGTAGTCGTAGGTGCCCACCGCAGTGTGCACCACGGTCGCCAGCACCCCGCAGAGGATGGTCATCGCCAGCAGCAGGTACATGAGCTTGTCCCCGGCGGTGGTCGCGCCGAAGACGCGACGGTTCGTGCGCCGGCGGTAGAGCAGGATCAGCAGCCCGCCCACGCATGCCACTGCCGCGGCCAGACCGATGATGATGGCCATCAGGTGGTACATGTGATCGGAGATCCCGACGAACTGGGTCCAGGACTTCGGGATGCCCAGACCCACGACATGCCCGAAGAAGATCCCGATGATCCCGTAGTGGAACATCGGCGAGCCGATCGAGAGCAGCTTGGACTCGTAGATCTGGCTGGACCGGGTGGTCCAGCCGAAACGGTCCTGGCGGAACCGCCAGACGTGCCCGAGCACGAACACGGCGAGCACCATGTAGGGGAACACCACCCACAGCAGCAGCTGGAGCGTCGTCGGGTCGTTCATGAGGGTCGTCCTCTCAACAGGTCCACGGGGACAGGTCCAGGGGCCTTGGCATCGGAGCTGCAGGAGCTGGCGGCGAAGGTCCTCCCGGCGAGATCTCCGGCATCGCCGTCGAGACCGTAGCCGTCCAGCCCCACGGTCTCTTCCTCCGGACCCTCCTGCGCGAGCTGCATGACCGCGGAGCGGTCATCGGCGTCCAGCGGAGGCAGGGTCGAGCACAGCGCCACCAGCGCACCGTGCCAGGGAGAGGAGATATCGGCCAGGTGCAGGCGCAGCAGCTCCACGCCGGGCCGGTTGGAGCGCAGGATCTTCGCACCCCGTTCGGCGTCATGAGCTGCACCGAACTCGAGCACCACCGGCAGGTGGTCCGGCAGCTCCTCGCTGCCGATCTCGAGGCCCGCGGTGCGGAAATCCTGCTTGATGCGCAGCAGCGCCATGCCGCGGCGGCGGGTGTCGCCGTGGCTGAAATAGGTCAGGTGCAGGCAGCCGCGTCGGCGCGTGTCGAAGGTGTCGACGTACTCCTCCTGCACCGAGATCTCGTCACGCTCGTCGAGGATGTCCACGGTGCGCAGCAGCGCCGAGCGGGTCGGCTCCGGGAGCCCGGACGCCAGCTCGCGCACCGCGGGATAGCGCGCGATGGTGTCCCGGTCCGGGTAGGTCAGCAACCACGAGACCGCGATCCAGGTGATGCGCAGCTGCTCGGTGGTCATCCCGGAGGCATGCAGCAGGTCCTTCGGCGTCCGCCCCCGTGGGGGCAGGGTCGCGACGGCTCCTGCGCCAGGATCGCTGCGTCGGCTCAGCAGCCGTGCCAGGGCGCCCATCAGGCGCTCCCGGTGGCAGGGGCCGGGAACAGGCCGTCGGGCCGTCCGTTGCCGTCCCAGTTCAACAGGTTGATCCGCACACCCTCGGGGCGATCGACGGCGTTCTCCCGACGCTTGCTCGAGAACCCGGGGCCGGACATCCCCATCGACTCCTCGGGCAGGGACATGCCCATGCCGGGACCGCCGGGCACGTTCAGCGAGCAGTCCGTGCCGGTGCCTTCGAGGTCGTGGGCCGATTCGGCGTGGCCGACGGGGATCACGTACCGGTCCTCGTACTTCGCGATCGCGAGCAGACGGTACATGTCCTGCATCGTCTCGCCGTCCATGCCGACGGCATTCGCGATCCCCTCCCGGGGCTCCTTGCCGAGGTTGATGTCGCGCATGTACGAGCGCATCGCGGCCATGCGGTACAGCACCCGCTCCACCGTGGGGACGTCCCCCGCGGTGAACAGGTTCGCGAGGTACTCCACCGGGATCCGCAGCGCATCGATCGCGGCGAACAGGTTCTCCGCGTCCTCGGCGTCGTAACCGGTGTCCCTGACCACGTCCACGACCGGCGACAGCGGCGGGATGTACCAGACCATCGGCATCGTGCGGTACTCGGGGTGCAGCGGGAGCGCGACCTCGTAGTCCTTGATCAGCTTGTAGGTCGGCGACTTCTGGGCGGCGAGGATCCAGTCGTGATGGATCCCGGCGGCCTCAGCCCCCCGGATGACCTCGGGGTCGTGCGGGTCCAGGATGATGTCCATCTGGGCCCGGTAGAGCTCCTGCTCGTCCGTGATCGACGCGGCCTGGGTGACCCGGTCCGCGTCGTAGAGCACCAGCCCGATGTACCGCAGCCGGCCCACGCAGGTCTCGGCGCAGACCGTGGGCTCCCCCTGCTCGATGCGGGGGTAGCAGAAGGTGCACTTCTCGGCCTTGCCGGTCTGGTGGTTGAAGTAGATCTTCTTGTACGGGCAACCGGTGATGCACATGCGCCAGCCTCGGCAGTCATCCTGATCGACCAGGACGATGCCGTCCTCCTCGCGCTTGTAGATGGCGCCGGAAGGGCAGGAGGCCACGCAGGTGGGGTTCAGGCAGTGCTCGCAGATGCGCGGCAGGTAGAACATGAAGGTCTGGTCGAACTCGAACTGGACCTTGTCCTCGATGCCCTTGAGCATCGGGTCCTTGTCCTTGTGCAGGTAGGTCCCGCCCAGGTCATCGTCCCAGTTGCCGGACCACTGGATATCCAGCCGTTCACCGGTGATCAGCGATTTCGGGGGCGCGGTGGGGATGTTCGGCGAGTTCGCGGGGGCGTTGAGCAGGTTGTCGTACTCGTAGGTCCACGGCTCGTAGTAGTCCTCGATGCTCGGCAGCTTCGGATTCGAGAACAGCTGCATCAGCTTGGTGATGCGGCCGCCGGCCTTGAGCTTCAGGCGCCCGTTCTTCCCCAGCTCCCAGCCGCCCTTCCACTTCTCCTGGTCCTCGTAGCCACGGGGGTACCCCTGGCCGGGACGAGTCTCGACGTTGTTGAACCACATGTACTCCGTGCCGGAACGGTTGGTCCATGCCTGCTTGCAGGTCACCGAGCAGGTGTGGCAGCCGATGCACTTGTCGAGGTTCATCACCATCGACATCTGGGCCATGACTCTCATCGCGGCTCTCCTTCGCTCTGCGTTGTAGGGGGGCTCAGTACTCGACCGGGGTGGTGCGCTTGCGGATCATCGTGACCTCATCGCGCTGGTTCCCCGTCGGCCCGTAGTAGTTGAAGGCATAGGACAGCTGGCCGTACCCACCGATCAGGTGCGAGGGCTTGAGCATGATGCGGGTCAGAGAGTTCGTGACACCACCGCGCTTGCCGTCCCGCTCGGTCAGCGGCACGTTGACAGTGCGCTCCTGGCCATGATGCATGAACGCGGTGCCCTTGGGCATGCGGTGGCTGACCACGGCGCGGGCGGCGACCACGCCGTTGCGGTTGACGGCCTCGACCCAGTCGTTGTCCGTGATCCCGACGGCCTCGGCGTCCTCGACGCTCATCCAGATGTTCTGACCACCACGGGAGAGGTTCATCATGTAGAAGTTCTCCTGGTACATGGAGTGGATCGCCCACTTGTTGTGCGGGGTCAGATACCGCACGGAGATCGAGGTCCCCGCCTCGTCCTTGTCGCCCAGCGGCCGCTCTCCGAACAGGGCGGTCATATCCAGCGGGGGCCGGAACACCGGCAGCGCCTCCCCCATCTCCAGCATCCAGTCGTGGTCGAGGTAGTAGTGCTGCCGACCGGTGAGGGTGTGCCAGGGCTTCTTGCGCTCGACGTTGATCGTGAAGGGGCTGTAGCGGCGTCCCCCGGTCTCCGAACCAGACCACTCCGGGCTCGTGATCACCGGGACCGGCGCGGCCTTGGTGTCCGCGAAGTGGATCCGCTTGCCCTCATGCTCCGCGGCGAGGTCGTGGAGCTTCGTGCCGGTGCGCTTCTCGAGAGTCTTGAATCCCGCAGTGGCCATGTGCCCGTTGGTGGTTCCGGACAGCCCCAGGATGAACTCGCAGGCCTGCAGGTCCGTCTCGAGCTTGGGACGGCCCGCGGCAGGGCCGGTGCGGTGACGGCCGTTGAGCTCCCCGAGCTCGTTCACGTACTGCTTCACGTCGAAGGTCACGCCCTTGGCGGTCATCCCGAGCGTCTCCAGCAGCGGCCCGATCGAGGTGTACTTCGCGTGGATCTGGGTGTAGTCCCGCTCCACCTCCACCAGGGTGGGCATCGTGCGCCCCGGGATCGGTTCGCACTCACCGAACTTCCAGTCCTTGACCCGACCGTGCGGGGTGGCCAGCTCCCCGGGGGTGTCGTGCTGCAGCGGGAAGGCGACGACGTCCTGGCGGGTTCCCAGATGAGTCTCGGCCAGCTCGCTGAACTTCTCCGCGATCGTCGCCCAGGTCTCCCAGTCGGTGCGGGATTCCCAGGGGTTGGAGATCGCGGGGTTGAAGGAGTGGATGAAGGGGTGCATGTCCGTGGTGGAGAGGTCGTGCTTCTCGTACCAGGTCGCAGCTGGCAGCACCACATCGGAGTGCAGGGTCTGACTCGTCATCCGGAAGTCGAGGGTGAGCATCAGGTCGATCTTGCCGATGGGCGCCTCGTCCCTCCACTTCACATCGCGCGGGCGCAGGTGCTCCGGGGTCTCCTCCTCGGTGGCGGCGCTGTCCACCCCCAGCAGGTGCCGGAAGAAGTACTGGTCGCCCTTGGCGGAGGAACCCAGGGTGTTCGCCCGCCAGACGGACCAGATCTTGGGGTGGTTCTGCGGAGCGTCGGGGTCCTCGGCAGCGAAGTTGATCCCGCCGCTCTTGAGCTGGTCCACCAGATACGGGATCGTCTCCTCGCCCGCTTCCGCAGCACGAACGGCGACGTCCAGGGAACTGATGTCGAACTGCGGGTAGAACGGTTGCCAGCCCAGCCGCTGGGACAGCGCCACGGCATCGGCCGTGGTGGTGTTCGCGAACTTCCCTGCTCCGGTGGTCGCGGCGAGGGTGTCCGCTCCGAAGCGGTCGTAGCGCCACTGGTCGGTGTGCATGTACCAGTAGGTGGTCTGAGTCATCTGCCGCGGCGGGCGGGACCAGTCCAGGGCGTTGGCGAGGTGCAGCCACCCGGTGAGGGGACGCACCTTCTCCTGGCCGACGTAATGGGCCCAGCCGCCGCCGTTGACGCCCTGGGTGCCGCAGAGGTTGGTCAGGGTGAGGAAGGAGCGGTAGATGGTGTCGGAGTGGAACCAGTGGTTGGTGCCGGCGCCCATGATGATCATCGAGCGGCCGCCGGAGTCGATCGCGTTCTGGGCGAACTCCCGAGCGATCCGGGCCGCCGCCTGCCCGGGCACACCGGTGATGGTCTCCTGCCAGGCCGGGGTGTACAGCGACTCGGCGTCATCGAGGCCGGCCGCCCACTGCCCGGGCAGTCCTTCCCTGCCCACGCCGTACTCGGCCAGCAGCAGATCGAAGACGGTGGTGACGGTGCGGCCGTCGACGGTGCGCACCGGGACGCCGCGGGGGACGTCGCCGCGGCCGCCCTGACCGACGGTGTCGAAGCGGGGCAGCAGCACCTCGGCCATTCCCTCGTGATGGCCCAGCAGGGACAGGGCGGGATCGAGGTCGCCCAGCTCGAGGTTCCACCGGCCTTCGCCGTCAGCCGAGTAGCGGTGGCCGAGGGTGCCGTTGGGCACCACCACCTCGCCGGTGACCGTATCGAACATCATCGGCTTGAAGTCCGCATGCTCGGTGGTCGCCTCGGCGGTGCGGTGCTCCCCCGCCTCGCTCGCGACCAGGAACTTGCCCGGCACCACCGAACCGTCCTCGCGGGTCTCGAGCTGCACCAGGAACGGCAGGTCGGTGTACTGCTTCGAGTACGACTCGAAGTAGGGGACCTGCTTGTCCACATAGAACTCGCGCAGGATGGTGTGCCCCATCGACATCGCGAGCGCCGCATCGGTGCCGGGATGCGGGGCGAGCCATTCGTCGGCGAACTTCACGGACTCGGCGTAGTCGGGGGCCACCGAGATGACCTTCTGGCCGCGGTACCGGGCCTCGACCATCCAGTGGGCGTCCGGGGTACGGGTCAGCGGAACGTTCGAGCCCCACATGATGAGGTAGGCGGCGTCCCACCAGTCACCGGACTCCGGCACGTCGGTCTGGTCGCCGAACACCTGCGGGGAGGCCGGCGGCAGATCGGCGTACCAGTCGTAGAAGGACAGCATCGAGGCGCCGATGAGCTGGTGGAAGCGGGCACCGGAGGAGAAGGACACCTGGCTCATCGCCGGGATCGGCGAGAAGCCGGTCGCACGGTCGGGCCCAAACTCCTTGATGGTGTGCACGTAGGCGGCGGAGACCATCTCCACGGCCTCGTCCCAGGAGGCGCGCACCAGCCCGCCCTTGCCACGGGCGCGCTTGTAGCGCATCGCCTTCTCCGGGTCCGAGACGATCGCCTTCCAGGCCAGGACCGGGTCGTGGCCCGGTGCCTTCGCCTTCTCCTCCCGATACATGCGCAGCAGCTCGGAACGCACGTAGGGGTAGCGCACACGGGTGGGTGAATAGGTGTACCAGGAGAAGGAGGCGCCGCGGGGGCAGCCGCGCGGCTCGTACTCGGGCTTGTCGGGGCCGGCCGAGGGGTAGTCCGTCTCCTGGGACTCCCAGGTGATCACGCCGTCCTTGACGTAGACCTTCCATGAGCAGGAGCCGGTGCAGTTCACACCGTGGGTGGAGCGCACCACCTTGTCGTGACTCCAGCGTTCGCGGTAGAAGGAGTCGCCGCTGCGCCCGCCCACCTTGTGCGTCTCACGGTTGTCCTCGCTGATCTTCTCCGAGCGGCTGAACATCTTGCGCGCGCCGATGAGGGCGTCGAACAGCGGGGAGTCGACCGAAGCGGCCTTGGCCGGACGGTTCTTCGGTGCCTGACGGTCCTGGATGGTCATGGGTGCTCCTCCTGGGAACGAGGGGTGCGGCGACGAGGGGTGCGGCGACGTGGGGTGAAGGGCGACGAGGGTCAGGACACGGAGATCTTCTCCCGGGCGGTCGCGCGCGCGCCACGGGCGACGAACAGCGTCACCACGATGGCGCCGACGGTCGCCAGCAGCAGCAGGACGATGCCCAGTGAGTAGCTGCCGCTGTCGGTATGGATGGCTGCCATCACCAGCGGGGGCACGAAGCCGCCCAGACCGCCGGCGGCGCCGACGAAGCCCGTGACGGAGCCGACCACCGAGGGATCGCTGGTCTGCGCGACCAGCGCGAACACCGCACCGGAGCCGACGCCGAGGCCGGCGGCCATCACGATGAAGGCGACGGTGCCGATCGGCATCAGATCGGGCTGGAAGGCAAGGGTGAGAGCGGCCAGCGCGACCGCGATATAGGAGACCAGCAGCGTGTTCGCCGCTCCCAGACGGTCCGAGAGGGTGCCGCCGAGCGGGCGCATGATCACGGCGACGATCACGAAGCCCGCCATCCGGAAGGAGGCGTCGGTCGCCTCGAGGCCGTACCAGTTCTGCAGCATGGTGGGCAGGAAGACGGAGAAGGCGACGTAGCCGCCGAAGGACAGGGCGTACAGGTAGCACGCCTGCCAGGTCACCTTGAGCTTCATGACCGCGACCGACTGGGCGACGATGTTCTTGCGCGAGGGTTCCCAGGTGGGTGCGTTGTGCATGAACAGCCAGGCGATCACCGCGTAGAGCACCAGGGCGACCGCGGTCAGCACGAACGGGGCGGCGTTGCCGACCGAGTTCACCAGCGGCACGGTGGTGAAGGCGCTGATCGCGGTGCCGCCCATGCCCACGCCGTACAGGCCCGTGGCCATGCCGCGCTTGGCGGGCGGGAACCAGGAGTTCACATAGGGCACGCCGATCGCGAACGTGGTCCCGGCGATGCCGAGGAAGAATCCGCCGAGCAGCAACGTCGAGAAGGTGTACTGCCCGATGAGCCCGACGAAGAGCACCGGAATGACGGTGATCAGCGAGACCACCGGGAACATCAGATGGCCGCCGTGCCTGTCGGTCAGCCCGCCCATCACGATGCGGCCGAGGGAACCGACCAGCACCGGCAGCGCGACGATCAGGGACGCGTCGGTGGCGAGGCCCCGCTCGACGTAGACGGGGCCGAGGGGGCTCAGCAGCGCCCAGGCCCAGAAGTTCACGCCGAAACCGAGCGTGACCAGGGCAAGTGCGCGCCAGGCGCCGGGGGGCACCGTGGTGCTGGGGTCTGTGGGGGTACTGGGGGACGCGGTCATCGTCGATTCTCCACGCTCGAGGGCGAATACATGGGTCGAGGAGTTTCCGAGGACTCGCTGCTGGGGTTTCTCTGCACCGGTTCAGGGTCCTCGACCCTGAAGATCACATTAG
>NZ_JBQSXR010000024.1:0-41028 GCF_052378395.1 Brachybacterium sp. AOP29-B2-41 | reverse complement strand
GGCCCGCCTGCTCGTCACCGTGCCCGAATGGTTCGGCCGTCCCGAGTCGAACGCCGAGTACGTCGAGGCCGCCCGTACCAAAGAGACCTGGACCGTCCGCGACGCCTCGGATGTTGTCGTCGGCGTCACTCTGGTGGATCGTCACTTCCCGTCGGCCGCCGAGGTGCACCTGATCGTCGTGGAGCGCGCCGCGCACGGGGCTGGCATCGGTACGGCGATGCTCTCCGCCCTCGAGGCCGATGCCCGTGCCCGGGGCGTGCGGCTGCTGGAGGTGAAGACCCTCGGTGCATCGCATCCTGACCCTGCCTATGCACGCACCCGGCACTTCTACGAGAAGCAGGGCTTCCTGCCGCTGGAGGAGACCGAGCTGTGGGGCGAAGGCACTCCCTGCCTGATCATGGTGAAACCGCTGCCCACCGGTCGGATTCACGAGGGAGCGGAGCGACGTTGAGGCGTGCCCCTGAACCAGATGACACGCGGATCTGGAGCGCGAGGGCACGTCGATCGCGGTCACCGACCTCGGTGGCGAAGGGCCGACGCACTGACGCGATGGTTGCGGTGAGATCGCCCAGCTGGCCCCGCAGTGACCACGCACCCCGGGACCGCGCGGGTGACGATACTCGCGTGCCGTCTCAGCCCAGCGGCATCTGATCCTCGCCGAACTCGACGCCCTCCGACTCGAGCCGCTCGCGCGCGGCATGGTGGACGACCCCGCGACGCCTCGGGTCGGGCTCGAGGAGCCCGATCACCGTCTCGCGAGAGGTATTGGGGTGCTGCGCCACGACGACCCGGGTGCTCCAGAACTTGTCATGCGCGAATCGGGCGAGCAGTGCCGCGCTCGCGTGCCGATTCGCCGCCGCGTCATTGCGGATCGCCTGGTTGGTGTCGCTGAGGAACGGTGCGAGCTCCTCATCGGTGGTCGCGCTGGCGGCGAGCGCGTACCGCCGCTGCTCGTCCGCCACCTCCTCCGGCGTCTTCTTCTTCCGTGCCATCGGTCGTCCCCGTCTCGCGTCGGTCCGTCGGATGCACACCGTAACCCTTCGCACCGACGGGCGGACGAGACCGACTGCCGGAGACTGCCATCTGCGCGATAGCCTGGGGCGATGCGCTATGACTCCCTCGGCTCCAGCGGTCTCGTCGTCTCGGCACTCGGTATCGGATGCAACGCCTTCGGGCGCCGGATCGACCAGGACGCGGCCACCGCCGTCGTCCGGGCCGCACTCGATGAGGGCGTGACCTTCTTCGACACCGCCGACACGTACGGCATCGGCGAGTCCGAGACGATGCTCGGGAAGGCGCTCGGGGCTCGGCGCGAAGAGGTCGTGATCGCGACCAAGTTCGGCATGGACATGGGGGAGACCTATCCCGGAGCGCGGGCGAACCGAGCCAGCCGCGGCTACATCCTCCGCGCGGTCGAGGGATCCCTGCGCCGCCTCGGCACCGACCACATCGACCTCTTCCAGCTCCACTCCCCGGACCGCATCACACCCATGGAGGAGACGCTCGACGCCCTCGGCGACCTGGTCCGCTCCGGCAAGGTGCGCTACCTCGGCTGCTCGAACCTCGCGGCCTGGGAGGTCGCCGACGCCGCGCACCTCGCCTCTGCGGTGGGGGCGCCCGCGTTCATCACCGCCCAGAACGAGTACTCCCTGTACAACCGCAGCGCCGAGGCCGAACTGGTCCCCGCTCTCGAGCACTTCGGGATGAGCCTGCTGCCCTACTTCCCGCTCGCCTACGGGCTGCTCACCGGCAAGTACTCGCAGACGGGCGGCGCCCCCGAGGGCAGCCGTCTCGCCACCGAGACGGCCCGCTTCGACAACGCCCGCTGGGACGTGGTCGAGGGCTTCCGGACGCTCTCCGAGGAGTCCGGTCGCAGCATGCTCGAGATCGCGCTCGGAGGCCTGCGTGCCCAGTCCGCGGTGGACACCGTCATCGCCGGTGCGACCCGCCCCGAGCAGGTCGCTGCGAACGCACGCGCCGTGGAGTGGGAGCCGACGGCGGAGGAGCTCGACGCGATCGACACCGTCGTGGCCCCGGGTTCGGGCCCCGGCCACTCGACCTTCGCCGCGTCCCGCCGCTGAGCGGGGCGCGACTGCTTTCTCAGACTATGCTCGGGTGGTCGATCGTCAGCAGCGAGTCAGGGCGGATCTACCTCCAGCGCGTCATCGCCGGGGACGCCACTTCCCTCGGGTCCGGGGAGGTCACCGGCAGGTTCGAGACGATCAGCCACTGCGGGGATCTGGTGGTCGCCTCCACCGACCGTGCCGACCCTCGGGCGCGCCTCGGAGGGAGTGCGCGAGGCGGCTATGGTGAGCCGAGCTTCATCCGGCAGTGGGACCGCCCTGCCCGGGGCATCGAACGCCCTGATCGTCGGGACCAGAAGGACACCCGCCATGCGCATTGACGGCCTGTTCTCCCTGAGATCTGGCGAGGTCCTCCTCCCCGACGGGCAGCCTGCGACTCTCGAGGTGACCGAGCTCGGCACCCTCCGCGTGCCCTCGGGTCGGCTCGCCGTGTGTGATGCCTTGTGGCTCCAGTTCCCGAATGTGGTGCCCATCCCGCCTGGCGACCACCCCGTCGCGGTGACGATCGCCCGGGTCCCCGAGCACTACGAGTACCGCGGTTGTCGCGAGGTCTCGCTCAGCCTGATCCTCTCCGAGGAGCCGACCGTCTCCGTGCACCCGGCCGTCTTCGAGCGGGACAGCCTTGACCTGGACGAGCAGCCCATCGGCGGCATCGCTGGGGTGAGAGGCCTGTACGGCGTCGGGACGTCACGGTTCGCGACGGTGGCGATGGCGGACGCGGAGGCGAGTGCCCATAGCGTGCCGTCGGAGGCCGATCGCTGGCTGGAGGAGGTGCTCAGACCCGAGGGGGGGCGAGGGCTGGTACAGCCGGATGGACATCGAGGTCGACGGCCCGCTCGGCACGCTCCTCGCCGCCCTCCCGGGCGCGAGCGACGGCGAGAACATCGCGATGCTGATCGCGCGCGCCCACCGTCTCTTCCCCGTGCTCGAGACCCGTGACGCGCAGGGACGGGCCACCGGGATTCATATCGACCTGCTCGTGCTCGGAGAGCTGAGTGAGAGGCTCGGCGCCTTCGACAGGGCGAACGAGTACGCGGCCGAGCTCGTCGCCGAGGACGAGGCGGAGGCCCGGCGCCTCGAGGTACTGGCGGAGCCAGCGACCGGCCGTGGGCTCGGGGCGGCGCTGCGGAGGATCTTCGGTCGCTGAACGGCCACGGGGGAGGGGCGGTCTCAGAAGCGGCACGAGCGCTGCGGGCTGGACGCGCATCCGGACGCCTGGACCGGTACACCGCCCTCCCTCCTTACGATGGCCACATGTACACCCACGAGTACGACGCGCAGCTCAGCTGGACGGGAAGCACCGGTGAGGGGATCCGCTCCTACTCCCGCGAACATCATGTGAGCGTGGCCCCCGGGGTCGACATGACTCTCAGTGCCGACCCGGCCTTCCGCGGGGACCCGGCGCTGGCGAACCCTGAGCAGCTGCTCGTGGTCGCGGCGAGCTCCTGCCAGATGTTGTCCTTCCTCGGCGCTTCCGCCCGCGCGGGCGTCGACATCGTCTCCTACGAGGATGCCGCTTCCGGGGTGATGCCCGAAGACTCCGAGCCGATGTCGATCACCGAGATGGTGCTGCGCCCGCGGATCCGCGCCCGCGGCACGGACGCGGCGACGCTGCAGGACCTGGTCGAGCAGGCGCACGAGCGCTGCTTCATCGCGAACTCCCTGCGCAGCACGATCACCATCGAGCCGGAGTTCGAGATCATCGCCTGAGGTGTGCCGTTCGCGGAAAGCGTGGCCGATAGGCTCTCGGCTCCGCGCCCAGCATGCGCGGCGTACCCCTCGAGGAGCACCCTTGGAGCGACTGCCCACCGGGGCGAAGCCCGCCCGCCCGTCGGCCCCGCAGCCGTCATGCTGCGAGGCGGCATGAGCGGGTCCTCGGGCGGCGCGCGGATCCCGGCGAGGGATCTCTGGGTCCGGCTCCGCGCCGACGGCAGAGTCCTCCTCGAGCTCGTCGGGCGACGGGATGTTCGGCTGTGCTCCGCGGTGAGCATCGCTGAGGGGGCGGAGGAGATCGCGGAGATCCTCGTGTCCTGGGCGTGCGATGCGGGCGGGCCGGGCGGCACCTGGAGCCCCGAGCTGCTGCAGGCAGACGCGGAGGCCTTCTCCCGCCCCTCTCACCGGGCGCTGTTCATCTCCGATCAGCGCAACCAGGAGTGGAACCGCGCCAGGCTGCTGCCGGCGAAGGATGAGCACGGCTTCGCGGAGTTCTTCGGAGCTGTGCGTCCCACCGATCGTGCAGGCTGCGAGGAGTTCTGCAGAAAGTTGGCCGACGCGGTGCGCACTCGGTGCCGGAGCGGACTGTCACTGGCGGAGCAGCGACTCGCTGGCGGTGCATACCGCCCGGTGCTCGAGTCCTACGTCGATCAGCTGCGAGGACTGGCATCGGACCAGCAGGGCTATCACCGGGTCCCGAAAGAGCTGCAGATGCTCGTACGTGACGAGGGGTATCTCTTCCTCGCGGAGGACGTTCGAGTCCGCCGCCTCATGGCTGAGTTCTATGAGGTGCTCGAGGTCATGTACCAGCAGACTCAGGACCTCGATCGCGCGGGAATCGTCGGGCTGCGCGATCTGCCTCCGAGGCGCAGAAATGCATGAAGGAGCCGATGCCATGAGCCGAGCTCCCGCTACTGGACGCACTCCGGCGACCGAGCTCCGGGTGAGGCTCCGCGCAGACGGCAGGGTGCTCCTGGAACTGTTCGATGCACCCGGCCGCCTGCTGTGCTCCGCCGAAGGGCTCGCCGCAGAGGTCGAGAAGATCGCTGAGATCCTGACCTTCTGGGCGTGGGACCCAGGCCGGTCCGACGGCGCCTGGAGCCCGGAGCTGCAGCAGGCGGACGGAGTCGAGTTCCGCCGCCCCTACGGTGAGGGGCTCCTCATCGCCCATCGGCACCGGGCATGGCGCAACGGCGCCGATCTCCTGGAGTCGAAGGCCGACGTGCTGCAGTTCAGGGAGATCTTCGGAGCCGTGGGTCCTGCCGACACAGAGGCTTGCAGGATCTTCTGCGCGAGGCTCGCGAACGAGATCTCCCGACGATGCCGAAGCGCTCGGATCATGGCCGTGCAGCGGCTCGCCGGGAGCAAATATCTCAAGGTGCTCGATGCCTACGTCGAGCAGCTGCGGGCACTGGCATCTGACCAGCGTGGATATCGCCGGGTCCCCGAATCGCTGAAGCAGATCATCGAGAACGAGGAATATCTCCTCATCTCCACAGAGGCCCGCGCCAGGGAGCTCATGGAGGAGTTCTACGAGGTGCTCCATGTCCTGTATGGGCAGTGCCAGGACCTCGAGCGAGGGGGAGTGGTCGGTCTGCGCGACCTCCCGAAGAGACGCCGGCCGGGCTGTTGCACGCCTCCCTGCTGAGCTGGTGGGGGTACGAGCACGGTGGGAACTACTCCATCCTCTCCTCGATCGATCCCGAGGACCCGGACGGGACGGCAATGGTCGGTCAGCGTGGGATGAGCCGCATCGGTCGGGAGCAGTCGGCGAGACGCGGCCTCCTCGCCCGGGCCGCACAGCGGAGGGACACGTGGCTGGCGACGGAGCCAGCCTCGGGCAGGCTGTCGCGGCGACGGCCACGCCGCGGAGACAACGATTTGGTCAAGGTGACTGCGACCTCGGGGAATGCTGGGGCGGACCAGATACTCTCGGCGCTATGACGCAGACCACACCGGAGTCGGAGGGCGTCGCTGCCGCCGCCGCGACCTCGAAGCGCCCGCTCGTCGAACTGACGGGCGTCAACAAGCACTTCGGCTCCTTCCAGGCCCTCACTGACATCACCCTGACCATCCCCGAAGGACAGGTGGCGATCGTGATCGGCCCGTCGGGATCGGGCAAGTCCACTCTGTGTCGGACCATCAACCGACTCGAGACCATCGACGAGGGCGGGACCATCAGCATCGACGGCAAGGTGCTGCCCGAGGAGGGCAAGGCGCTCGCCACGCTGCGCGCCGAGGTCGGGATGGTGTTCCAGTCCTTCAACCTCTTCGCCCACAAGTCGATCCTGGAGAACGTCACGGTCGGCCCGATAAAGGTCAAGGGCATCAAGAAGGCTGAGGCCACCAAGGAGGCCATGGCGCTGCTGGAGCGCGTCGGGGTGTCCGCGCAGGCCAAGAAGATGCCGGCCGAGCTGTCCGGCGGTCAGCAGCAGCGGGTGGCCATCGCCCGGGCCCTGGCGATGAAGCCGAAGGTCATGCTGTTCGACGAGCCCACCTCCGCGCTGGACCCGGAGATGGTGCAGGAGGTCCTGGACGTCATGGTCCAGCTCGCCCGCGAGGGAATGACCATGGTCGTGGTCACCCACGAGATGGGCTTCGCCCGGAAGGCCGGGGACCGCGTCATCTTCATGGACGAAGGGCGGATCCTCGAGGACACCGATCCGGAGACCTTCTTCACCGACCCGCAGCACGACCGCGCCAAGAATTTCCTCGGAAAGATCCTGGCGCACTGAACACCCCGCGTGAATCGTCTTTTGCACCGCACCATCACTCCCCACCCAACTGGAGGAACCATGCGCAAGAAGCTCGCATCAGCAGCGGCGATCGCCGCCGCAGCCGTACTGGTCATGTCCGCCTGCGCCCCCTCGCAGTCCGGCGACGAGGGCGGTGGTGGCGGTGGCGGTGAGAGCGGCGGCGAGAGCCTCCGCATCGGCATCAAGTTCGATCAGCCGGGTCTCGGCTTCCGCGAGGGGGACGGCGACCCCACCGGCTTCGACGTCGAGGTCGCGAAGTATGTGGCCGGAGAGCTCGGCTACGGCGCGGACCAGATCGAATGGGTCCAGACCCCTTCGGCCAACCGGGAGAACGCCCTCGAGGGCGGCGAGGTCGACATGATCCTCGCGTCCTACTCCATCACCGACGAGCGTGACGAGCGCGTCGACTTCGCCGGCCCCTACTTCGTGGCCGGCCAGGATCTCCTGGTCCGCGCCGACGACACCGAGATCACCGGACCCGACGTCCTGGACGGCAAGAACCTCTGCTCGGTCACCGGCTCGACCTCCGCTCAGAAGATCAAGGACGACTTCTCCCAGGGCGTGGAGCTGGTCGAGCAGGGTGGCTACGCCGAGTGCGTCACCTACCTCGAATCCGGGCAGGTGGACGCCGTGACCACGGACGACATCATCCTCGCCGGACTCGCTGCCACCCCGGAGAACACCGGCAAGTTCAAGGTCGTGGGCAACACCTTCTCGGTGGAGCGTTACGGCGTCGGCATCCCCACCGGCTCCGACAAGTGCGAGGACATCAACGCCGCCATCACGAAGATGAAGGAAGACGGGGCCTGGCAGGAAGCGCTGGACACCGCCACCGAGGGCACCGGGTACACCCCCGACGAGGAGCTGAACAGCGGACCCGAGTCCGAGCTCGAGTCCTGCGACGACTGAGCGGCCCCGCCGCACCTCGCAGCTTCGCTGCACTTCGCAGTCTCGCTGCACTTCGCGGTCCCGCCGTACTGCGGGGCCCCGCCGCACCTCGTGACGGCGGCAGGAAGGGCATCTGCCCGACCTGCCGCCGTCCGCCCCGGCGCCGGACGGTCCCTGCCCTGGGCCATGGGCCACCCAGACAGGAAGCACATGAACGGATTCCTCGAACTCTTCGCCGAGTACGACGTGCTCGGCGCCTTCTGGATGAACATCAAGCTGACGGCGATAGCCGCCGTCGGCTCCTTCCTCCTGGGCACAGTCCTGGCTCTGTTCCGGATCTCGCCGGTGGCTTCCTTCCGCGCCGTCGGCACCGCGTACATCAACATCGTCCGCAACACCCCGCTGACGATCATCATGGTGCTCGGTGTGCTCGCGGTCTGGGGCCAGCTGAAGGTCGAGTTCTTCTCGAGCTTCGACCTGAACTTCTTCACCTACGCCGTGATCGCCCTGACGATCTATCACGCCGCGTTCGTCTGTGAGGCGATCCGCTCGGGCGTGAACACGGTGCCGCTCGGCCAGGTGGAGGCCGCGCGGGCCATCGGCCTCACCTTCCTGCCAGCGGCCCGGATCGTGGTGCTCCCGCAGGCGCTGCGCGGCGCGATCACGCCCCTGGGCAACACCCTGATCGCCCTGACCAAAAACACCACCGTCGCCGCTGCCGCCTCTGTGGCCGAGGCTTCGGGCCTGATGAGCACGATGATCGAGTTCAACCCCAACCTCATGGTCTACATCTTCCTCACCATCGCGATCGGCTTCTGCTTGATCGTCATCCCCATGGGCATCCTCACGACCTGGCTCTCCGACAAGCTGGCGGTGGCCCGATGAGCGCGCAGGCGGGCATCCTCTTCGACGCGCCCGGCCCGCGGGCCAAGCGCAATGTTCTGCTGACGAACCTGATCGCTCTCGCGGTGATCCTGGCGATCGGGGCGCTGGTGCTGCTGCAGCTGGATCGGCAGGGGCAGCTGGCGCCGCATCAGTGGGCGAACGCGCTGAACGGCAACGCGTGGACGAACTACTACCTCCCTGGTCTGCAGTTCACCCTGCAGTCCTCGGGCATCGCCGTGATCACCGCGACCGTCTTCGGTCTGGTGTTCGGCTTCCTGCGGCTGGCCCCGTTCGCGATCATCCGCGTCGCTTCGAGCGTGGTCGTGGAGTTCCTCCGCGCGGTGCCGGTGCTGGTGATGATGTTCTTCCTGTACTTCTTCCTCTCCCGGCGGATCGCGCCGACGGGGCTCTTCGCCTCGGAGGACTCCGCCTACTTCGCGGTGATCATCGGGCTGACCCTCTACAACGGGGCGGTCATCGCCGAGCTCATCCGCTCCGGAGTGCATTCGTTGCCGAAGGGGCAGCGGGAGGCAGCCGCCGCCGTCGGCATGACGCGCAACCAGTCGCTGCGGATCATCGAGGTGCCGCAGGCCCTCACCGCCATGCTCCCATCGCTGCTCAGTCAGTTCGTGGTGATCCTGAAGGACTCCGCGCTCGGCTTCCTGATCGGCTTCTACGAACTGCTGCAGTACTCCCGCCAGCTGGGCTCGGGCTACTCCAACATCTTCCAGACCCTCGTGGTCGCAGCGCTGATCTTCATCGTGATCAACTACCTGCTCACCAAGGTCGCGACCTGGCTGGCGGGGATGCTGTCCTCCCGTACCGGCGGCTCCACGGCCCCGACCACGTCCACCACGATGGTCTCCACCATGGGGCTGGACGTGAAGTGACGTGAGCGCCATGGTCTGCACCATGGGGCAAGACGCGACATGAGAGACCGCGGGACGGCGCCGAGCGTGCCGCAGATCCTGTGATCTCCCGCGCACCGTGCTCGACGAGAGGCCCGGCCATTTTTCTCCGTCCGGGGAGTCTCCTAGGCTTTCTCGACGATGGTCGCCGATACCCAGATTTCGACCGACGCCATGATCGACACCCCGCTCGACCGGCGTCCGCTCAG
Source organism: Brachybacterium sp. AOP29-B2-41 (assembly GCF_052378395.1). Classification (NCBI taxonomy): domain Bacteria; kingdom Bacillati; phylum Actinomycetota; class Actinomycetes; order Micrococcales; family Dermabacteraceae; genus Brachybacterium; species Brachybacterium sp. AOP29-B2-41. The sequence goes on along the minus strand of NZ_JBQSXR010000024.1, from coordinate 31,585 downwards.
GGAACTCGATCTGAGCTGGTTCGACCGGGTGACGTCGGTCCCGGCTCTTCTCCTCGCCCTGGTCGCGGTGAGCCTGCTGGCGGTGGGCCCCCTGCAGGAAGTGGACCGGCTCCTGGCGCGGCGCTGGCTCGTGCAGATCGACCCGTCCTCCCTGGCGTTCGCCCAGAACGTGTTGGACCGGATCGCCGGCCAAGCCGTGTGCCTGCCCGTGCTGGCAATAGTCGCGATCGTTCTCGCACGACGACGGCGCTCGTGGCGACCGGTCGTGATCGCCCTGCTCGCCGAGGCGGGCTTCCTCGGCGGGGTGGGAACGCTCAAGGTGCTGCTCGGCCGCGGAGCGTCCTCCACGGGTGACCCCCGCTTCTTCGAAGCGGGCCTGCTCGAGATGGGCACCCTGGGGATCAGCTTCCCCTCAGGTCACGCCGCGGAGGCGGTGCTGATCTACGGCACGGCCGTGCACCTGATCTCGCACTACAGCAGCGCTTCCCAGCATGTGGTGCGGAACCTGCGCTGGATCGTGGTGCTGCTCTGCGTGAACTCCGTGAGCGTGTCCTTCCTGCTCGGCTGGCACTGGATGACCGACCTCAACGGCGGTCTCCTCGCCGGCGGTCTGCTCCTGCGACTGCTGGTCGAGGCGGATCGGCGCTCGGGGGACGCGACGGCAGCGCGGCGCACCTCACCGGGCGCTCACACCGAGCTTCCTGCCGATCGTCGAGTCATCCGCGAGCACGTCCAGCAGCAGGGCGGCCAGATCGCTGCGGGAGATCGACCCGCGCAGGGTTCCCTGCTCTGAGGGCTCGAGTGCGCGCCATGCCCCGGAGGCGTGCCCGTTCGTGAGACCTGTCGGACGCACCAGCGTCCAGTCCAGCCCGGACTCGACCACCGCCGATTCCTGCTCGTCATGGTCGGCCAGCGGCTTCGCGAGCAGAGTCTTCATGGCCCACCCGACGATGCCGGGCAGCTGAGAGCCGGAGTCTCCCGCTCCCAGCGAGGACTGCACGACGAGTCGGCGGGCGCCCGCGGCCTGCATCGCGGTGACCACCGCCCTGGTCACGGCGGCGCGCTGGTGAGGGACACCCTTGGCTCCGCCGACGGTCACCACCACGGCATCGGCGCCGGCCACGGCCTCAGCGGCGATTCCCGGCGCCAGGGCGTCGCCGGAGAGCGCGCGGGCACCGGCGGGAGCTGCGCCGCGGCGGGAGAGCGCGGTGACCTCATGGCCCTGCTCATGCGCCAGGGAGGCCAGCAGCGCTCCAGTGCCCGTCGAGACGCCGATCACAGTGATCTTCACAGAATTCCCCTCCCGTCATCGATGCCTGCGTGAATCGTAGCCACCCTGCTCGCAGGGTGCGGCGGGCTCACGGCGCGCAGTCGATGCAGGTGGTCGCCTCCGGTCGGGCCACCAGGCGTGCCGGCGCGATGGGGCGACCGCAGGCGCTGCACCGGCCGTCCTCGCCGCGCGACCAGCGAGCGTGCGCGTCGTCGATCGCGGCGAGAGTCTCGAGCGTGTTCTGGCGCAGGCCTTCGAGCCGGGACCACTGGGCGGACAGCGGGACCCCGTCGGGATCGTGCTCATCATCGTCGCTGAGGCCCTCGCGCGTGCGCCGCAGCGCGAAGAGCTCCTGCTCGATGTCCGTCAGGCGCGCGAGCGCCTCCTGCCGACGGGCCGCGATGCTCGCTGCCCGTGACGGTGACGAGTCCATTGCGAGCTCCCTTCAGGTCTGCGGCGAGAGGCTGCTGCCCCCGGTGCGCTGCTCCCAGTGTGCCCCGCCGTCGCGCTGATGACAGATCTTCCCTCGGCGGCTGGGTGCTCGTGTTGCCCCGCGCCCCCGCTCGCCGGGCGGGGCAGGCGAGAGCGCATGACTTCACCCGTGAGCGCGGGCGGGGAGAGGCGCAGGATCTGACTTCGAATGGCCCGCGCCGGGCCGTCGAACCGGCGGTGGCCTCAGGGCCGGATCGCCCGTTCCTCGGCCGCGTGGCCCGCTCGCAGATGCGCGACCTGGGACATCCGCAGCGGCTCGAAATAACTCGGCGAGCGGGCCGAGCGCAACGTCGTGGTGACGCACATATGGTCCCCGCTGTCGTCGAGAAGGGTGAGTCGCTCGACGAGCATCCGGTGCGGGCAGGCTTCGAGGAGGGGGACCCCGCTCTCGTCGATGCTGATCTCGAGCCCGGAGAACTTGTCCTCGTCCTCGCCGGAGAGGGTCCCGAAGCGCTTCGCGAGGTCGAGGTCCTCGGCGGTGAGGAAGTGGATCGCGAAATGGGTGGCCCGCAGCCCGACCCGGTAGGTGTGGTTCGCCTTGGACAGCCACAGGCAGTAGTGCGCGGCCGAGATGCTCGACTGCGCATGGAAGCCCACCAGGCAGCCGGCCTGCTCACCGTCGGCCGCGGTGGTGACCACGACCATCGCGGGATCGGCTGCGGCCATCAGCTGTGTGAAGGCGTCGTCATTCATCGGCTGAGCCCTTTCGCGGGAGTGTCTCGTAGCGGAGGAACAGCGTGTCCTCCTCGACCATCGCGGCCTTCAGCGCGAAGCTGCTGAGCGGTGCACCCGGAGGGGTGACGCTGACCGGCAGCGGGTCCCCGCCCATCAGGGGGGAGAGGGACAGGCACAGCTCGTCGAGGCGGTCGGCGGCGACCAGCTCGCCGAGCCATCGCGGGCCGCCCTCGCACAGCACCACCCGATCTCCGCGTTCGGCCAGTGCGCGCAGCGCGGTCGCCGGGTCGACCCGGTCCTGGCCGGCGATGATCACCGTCGCCGTCTCACGCACTGCGGCCAGGCGCCGCGGATCGGCGGCGGCGCAGCTGATGACGAGGGTCCGCGCGTCCGCGGGCGCGCCCGCGAAGACGCTCGCGGTGAGATCCAGGTCGAGGCTGCGGCTGACGATCGCGACCGGCGGGGTCGCGGAACGACCGCTGAGCCGACGCTGCTCGCGTGCCTGCTCGGACAGCCGGATCGGCGCGTAGCCCTCGCGGCGCACGGTCTCGGCACCGATCAGCACCACATCGGCGATCTGCCGCATGCGGCGGAACAGCGACTGGTCGGGGGCGGTGGACAGGGCCCCGACGCGCCCGTCGATCGCGGCGGTGCCGTCCAGGCCGGCCACCATGTGCCCGGTCACCCAGCATTCATGTCGGGGTCGGGAGCGGTCCACAGCGAGGTAAGGCTCGAGGGGGTCGGGAACGTGCGCGCCGTGCTCGAGGAGCTCCATCAGGGCACCCTACGCCGCCGGCTGCGGGACGCGATGACGGTGCAGCGGGGGGAGCGGGCGCTCAGCCTGTCGCGCTGGTCGCAGGCCAGGCGTTCGGCGCGCATCCTTCGAGGTCCATGGACTGCTGCAGCATCACGGGCGCGGGTTGCTCGGCTCCGCCGCACTGGGCATGGCTGTGGCCGAGGAGATGACCCACTTCGTGATTGATCATGTAGGCGCGGTACTCCGTGAGGTCGCCATAGGTCGGGGTGGCGTGGAGCCAGCGGTCCGAGTTCAGCGCCACGTCCGGGCCGATGCGGCAGCTCCAGGTCCCTCCGGTCTTCGCCGGCAGGCAGAGCGCATCCACGGTGGGCGGGGACCCCAGTGAGATGGTGAACTCGGCCTCCTCGGCTGTCGCCAGCTGATGGAACGCCACTCCTTCGAGCTCCTGCCAGCCACGGGGATCGGCGAGGACCCGGGCGATCTCCGCCGAAGCCTCCTCGGCACTGACTCCGATGCCGTCCTCGACCCGCACGGCGTAGGTGCGCACCGTCGCACCCTCCGCGGCTGCAGGCGCGGGGGAAGGCTGAGCGAAGGTCCAGGTGCCGGCGCCCACGGTGCCGGTGCGCACCATCGCCTCCTCGTCGGCCGGGCCGTCTCCTTCAGCCTCCGGGGTGCCTTCGGCCTCCGGGGTGAGCGTCTCCACGGTCGCTCCGCCAGCATCCGACGGGCCCTAGCCGCCGGCGTCGTCGGTCGCGGACGCGGTGCGGGAGCTCGAGCCGGGGTTCTGAGAGTCCTCGTCCCCGCCGAGTGCCCGGACCACGGCGACCAGCGCCAGGATCAGCAGCGCGACCAGCAGCAGCACCAGGCCGGAACGGACCAGCCGGCCGCGCCGGGTGAGCCGGAGCTGGGGACGAGGAGCGGAGGGCGGGGGCACAGGCTCACGCTAGAGGACCGGACCGGCTGCGCGACGGAGAAACGCGGGACCCGGGAAGCGGTCTCCACCCTGATAGCCTGGGGCGATGAGCTGCCGCGTCGTCGGCATCGACTCACCGTGCCCGCGACGCCGGGGCTCCTGGCCGCTCGATTCAGGCGGGGTCGGGAGATGCGGGGTCCGTGGTCGTGCCCTCTTCCCGCAGACGCGGTTCGACCCGCATCGACGGGTGATAGCCGGTCTTGTCCGCGTAGAAGTCACGGATCCGGTCCATGTCCGCACCGATGTCGCCGGTGAGTTCGAGGCTCGGGCCCAGTCCGGCGGTCATCGTGGTGCGGTCCACATATCCGAGCACCACCGGCAGCCCGGTGGTGCGGGCGATGCGGTAGAAGCCGGACTTCCAATGGGTGTGCGCGCCGCGGGTCCCGTCGGGCGTGACCACCAGGCCGAACACCTCACCGGCGTGCACCCGGGCCACCACTTCGTCGACCACCTTGCTCGGGTCCGAGCGGTCCACCGGGATCCCGCCCAGAGCCCGCATGATCGGGCCCCTCCACGAAGTGAACAGCGTGTGCTTCCCCAGCCAGCGCAGCGGCAGCCGCAACTTCCAGGAGATCGCGAGCATGAACGCGAAGTCCCAGTTGGAGGTGTGCGGGGCGCCGAGGATGACAGCGGGCTGGCGCGGAGCCGGTTCGGTGACGAGCGTCCAGGGGCTGAGGGCCCAGAAGGCGCGGGCGAGGAGGCGACGGAGCATGGGCTCAACCTAGACGAGGTGGGGGAGCCGAGGGAGCAGAACGCGCAGGCCGTCGCCGCATCTCCAGGAGATCACTCCCCTCCGGGCCGGCGCCTGGTGCGTTTGAGGTCCGCCCGTCGGCTCTTCGCCTCGAGCCGCCGACGTTTCGAGCCCTTCGTGGGGCGAGTCGCCCGGCGCACCACGGGAGGGGCGACAGCCTCCCGCAGCAGTGCTGCGAGACGCTCCCGTGCCGCCCGGCGGTTCTGTCGTTGTGAGCGCTGCTCCGATGCGGTCACGGTGAGGACTGTGCCCGCGAGCTTCCCGGAGAGCCGGGACAGGATCCGTGCCCGCTGGACCGCGTCGAGCGCGGTGGTGGTGGCGAGGTCCAGGCTCAGCTGCACCCGGGAATCGGTGGTGTTGACTCCCTGCCCGCCGGGGCCGGAGGCGTGGGAGAACTGCTCGTCCAGCTCAGCGGCCGGCACCCGCAGGCCGCGCGGTGCGCCGGGGCCCGGGGTGACCAGCAGATCGTCCATACCTCCAGTCTGGCCGACGGGCGGGCGGGAAGGCGCCGGCCGGAGCGTGGGATTGCACGCGTCGACCGCTCCTGACGCGAGCTGCCGGTCAGCGCGCGCCGCCAGTCACCGCGCACTGCTGGCCACCGCGGACTGCTGGCCACCGCGGGCCATGGACGCGGCGGCGCGCAGCGGGCACGATGGCCGTATGACTGAGTCAGCGGGGGCGGCGCACAGTCCAGAGTCGAGCGCCGAGGGGACGGCGCGCACTCGTCGCCCGGCGGTGGCATGGGATCCGGGCGCCGACACGCTCATCGCACTGCTCACCCTCCTGGGATTCTGGGCCTCCTACTGGGCGGGAACCACGATCCATTCCGTGTTCCTCTACGCCGGGATCCTGCTGCTGGGCACTCTGGTGCCGGCGTGGGTGGTGCTGCATCGCCGCCGCGAGGGGCTCGCGGGACTCGGCATCACCCGCCGCTTCCTGGCTCGGTCCCTGGTCATCTCCGCGGTGCTGGGAGTCGGCTCCGCCTATCAGCTGGTCATGCTGTCCGCCGAGCAGGGGATCCCGGTGCTCCCGCACCTGCTCGGGAACCTGATGGTGCTGTGGGAGCCACTGTTCGTCTTCGGCTGGCTCTTCCTACGCTGGGAGCGCGCCTTCGGCTGGCTGCCGGCGATCGGACTGACTGGCGCGGGCTTCACGCTCCAACACGTGGGCAGCGTCCCGCTGCTCGCGGCACTGAGCTTCGGCGCCTTCGCACTCGTCTTCGCCGTCGTGTTCGCCCTGGTGCGGAACCTGCTGATCCTGTGGCCGCTGTTCTACCCGGTCGCCAGCGGGATCGGCACTCTGCAGTCCGGCTTCGCGATGGACTGGGGCGACGTGGTGATCGGGGCGGCGCTGCTGGTGGTCCAGCTTGCGATCATCCTCGGGGTGTGGAGGACTCGCCGCCTATAGTCGCCTCGGCACCGCTCGTCGCTCCGGCACCGCTCGTTGCCTCGGCACCGCCGAGACCGGTATCGGTGCCGGTGAGACCGTCAGGAGTCGAGCAGGTGGAACCGATGACCCTTCCGTTCCAGCGCAGCGAGCGCGCGGCACCGATGGCACCCGCGCTCGCCGCCGCGCTGCGCGATGCCGATCTCGGCGTGCGCCGAGGCGTCGTGGAGCTCTCGGAGCCCTCGCCCCGCTGGGCCCGGACATTCGCCGGGCTGGTCGACGCGCTGACACCCACCCGCCCGGTCGACGCCCTCGCCCTCGAACACATCGGGTCCACCTCAGTGCCCGGCCTGCCCGCCAAAGCGATCCTCGACGTGGCGATCGGTCAGCGGCCCGGCTCGGACCCGCTGCCGCTGCACGGGTGGCTGATGCGCGCCGGGCATCTCTACCGCGGCGAAGCCGATGGGAACCGCCCCGATCGGATCTACGCCCTCGAGCTCGAGCCTGGAGTGCGGCTGGTCAATGTCCACGTGCTCGACCACGGTGATGAGCAGTGGCGCCGCTATCTCGCCTTCCGCGATCACCTGCGCACCCACCCGGCGGAGCGCGATGCCTATGCGAAGTGCAAGCGGCGCCTGGCCAGGGAGCACCCCGAGGACCGGCTCGCGTACGTGCAGGCCAAGGGCTCGTTCATCACCGGCCGAGATACCGGAACCTCCGAGGGGTAGCCGCGCGACCACCACCGGGGCACGATGGAGCCATGGCTGATTCGAAGAAAGTTCTGTCCTCCACCGAGATCGCCGACGCCGCCCTCGAAGGCTGGCAGCAGGACGGCGAGACGCTCACCGCCGGCTTCGCCACCGGTGATTTCGCCACCGGTCTCGATCTTGTGAACCGCATCGGTGCCGCCGCAGAGAAGGCGAACCATCACCCGGACCTCACCCTCACCTATCCGGAGGTCACGGTGACGCTGACGAGCCACGACGTCGGTGGCGTCACCAGCCGCGACCTGGAGCTTGCCCGCGTCATCAGCGGTTATGCCGCGCAGCTCGACATCGCCGCCTCGCAAGGCTGAACCGCCTCGCCCGGCTGAACCCGCCTCGCCATGCTGAACGGCCGTGCCAGGCTGAATGGCTGCGCCAGGCTGAATGGCTGCGCACAGCTGAACGGCCGCGTGACGCTGAACGGATTCGGGGCGGGGTGCAGCGAGCGGTGAGCAGGAGCTCGCCGCTCACACGCGATGCGCCCCGGCGACCCCGGTCTCGATCACGAAGGAGGCGTCCGTCTCGCGCGGCGCATCCGCAGTGGAGACGTACTCCACGGTGTGGAAATCAGCCCGGAACTGCTCGGGGGAGACCTCACAGGTGACATAGCCGCGACGATCCTGGCGGTAGTGCATGTACGGCATGTCGCTCTGCCACAGCTCGAGCTGGCCGTCGGAGACGTTCATCCCGTCGCCGTTGGAGGTGACCGAGGTGACCACCACCTCGCTTCCGAGGACAGGGCTCGCATCGTCCTCGAAGTCTCGGCGCAGGTCGTTGAGGTAGTGGCAGTGGACATCCCCGGTGAGGACCACGAAGTTCTCGATCTCACGCTCGGCGACGAGGCCGAGGACCCTGTCGCGGGACCCCTGGTACCCGTCCCAGCCGTCGTTGTACGCGCCGGGCCCGCCGACCTTGTAGTCCATGTTCGCGAAGAAGATCTGCTGCGGCACCACATTCCACACAGCGCGTGATTCCACCAGACTCTGCTCGAGCCAGCGGTGCTGCTCCTCGCCGAGCATGTCGGTGGCCCACTGCTCGGGGCCCACCATGTCCTTCTTCCCGCCGTAGGGCTGCGGGTCGCGGTACTGGCGGGTGTCCAGCACGCTGAACCGCGCGAGATCCCCGTAGTCGAATCCGCGGTACAGCGGCAAGGCGGTGTCCACCGGCTTGCGGAAGCGGCGCAGGGGCATGTGCTCCCAGTACGCCTGGTAGGCCGCGGTGCGGCGCGCTGTGAAGTCCGCGGTGGAGGCATTTCCCTGGCCCGGGTCGTCGTTCTCCGGGGACATGCCCGCGTAGTTGTTGTCCACTTCGTGGTCGTCCCAGGTCACGATCCAGGGCGCGGCGGCGTGGGCCGCCTGCAGGTCCTTGTCGGTCTTCTGCTGGGCGTGGCGGCGGCGATACTCGCCCAGGGTGTGAATCTCATCGCCCTCGTGGCGTCGCACCCCGCCCTGCTTCCCGGCCGCGTACTCGTAGAGGTAGTCGCCCAGGCAGAACACCACGTCCAGATCGTCCTGGGCCAGGTGCTTGTAGGCGGTGAACCACCCCTGCTCGAAGCTCGCACAGGAGGTGACGCCGAAGGAGATCGGGCTCAGGGATCCGGCCGCCGGTGCGGTGCGGGTGCGACCTGCGGGGGAGATCTCTCCACCGACCCGGAAGCGGTACCAGTACGGCGTCCCCGGTGCGAGCCCTCCCACCTCGACGTGCACGCTGTGGGCCTCCTCGGGCAGTGCCTGCACGGTCCCGCTCTGCAGGACGGTCGCGAAGTCGTCGTCCTCCGCGATCTCCCACTCGACCTCGACGGTGCGCTGCGGCATCCCGCCGTCCTCGAGCAGCGGTTCCGGGGCGAGGCGGGTCCACAGCACCACCGAGTCCGGCAGCGGATCACCGGAGGCGACCCCGAGGGTGAACGGTGCGGCGACCCGGCCGGCGGTCAGCGCGAGGATCGAGGCGGGGACGGCGAGACCCGCACCGAGCGCGGCACCGCCGATGAGCATGGTGCGGCGGCTGGGACGGGTGAGGAGAGGAAGGGGCACGGGTACTCCAGATCGGGAACGAGCCGTGTCGTCAACGGCCCCGACCACCGTAGGAGCGCACCCCTCCGCAGTTCACGGGAGGGACCATGACCATGCGGTGAACATCCTCGGAACGGCTGAGTTCAGGTTCCATCAGCACGGCGGCCTGCGCCCCGCCGGATGCGCCGAAAGGGTATTCCTGGGGGCCGATCGCGGCTACAGTTCGCGCACCAGGTCCGTCGTGCCCGATGACGAGCGCGGCGGGATGAAGGACCCCATACCCACGACGACGTGCGGAGGACCTCATGACACCGGATTCCCTCACCCTCTCCCCGGCGAGCCTCACCACGGTCGGGGTGATCGTGGTGATCGCCCTGATCGCGATCGCGATGGCCCTCCGATTCCGCACCGAGGTGCTGCGCGCCAAGACCGGCACCGACGCCATGAACGAGGTCGCCGCGGCGGTCCAGGAGGGCGCCGCCGCGTACCTCCGTCGTCAGCTGCGCACCCTGGGCGTCTTCGCCGTGCTCACCTTCCTGCTGCTCCTGCTGCTGCCCACCCACGGCGCCACCGGCACCGAGGGGATGCTGCTGCGCGTCGCCCGCTCGGTCGCCTTCCTGGTCGGTGCGGGGTTCTCGGGCCTGATCGGCTACCTCGGGATGTGGCTCGCAGTGCGCGCGAACGTGCGGGTCGCCGCAGCGGCGCACGAGGTCGGCCGAGATCCGGCGATGCTCATCGCCGTGCGCACCGGGGCCTGCGTCGGGATGGCGACGATAGGCTTCGGCCTGCTCGGCGCGGGGATCGTGGTGCTCCTCTTCCGCGGGGACGCCGCCCTGGTGCTCGAGGGCTTCGGCTTCGGCGCCGCGATGGTCGCGATGTTCATGCGCGTCGGCGGCGGCATCTTCACCAAGGCCGCCGACGTCGGCGCCGACCTGGTCGGCAAGCTCGAGAAGAACATCCCCGAGGACGATCCCCGCAACGCCGCGACCATCGCGGACAACGTCGGCGACAACGTGGGGGACTGCGCCGGGATGGCGGCGGACCTCTTCGAGTCCTATGCCGTGACCCTCGTCGCCGCGCTCATCCTGGGCCGGGCCGCCTTCGGGGAGGCCGGCATGGTCTTCCCCCTCATCGTCCCCGCGATCGGTGTGCTCACCGCCCTGATCGGCATCTACCTCACCACCCCGAAGCGGGGCCAGAGCGCCCTGACCACGATCCGCCGCTCCTTCCTGGTCTCCGCCGCGATCTCCGCGGTGCTGTGCACGATCGCTGCCTTCCTCTACCTCCCCGGCACCTTCGCCGAGCTCGGGATCGAGGAGACCACCGCCGCGATCGACGATCCGCGGATCATCGCTGCCGGAGCCGTGGCGATCGGCATCGCCCTCGGTGTGCTGATCCTCTACCTCACCGGCTACTACACCAGCACCGAGGACCGCCCCGTGCGCCAGGTCGCCGCGACCTCCCGCACCGGCGCCGCGACCGTGGTGCTCTCCGGCTTCTCCCTCGGGCTGGAATCCGCGGTGTTCACCGCGCTGGTCATCGCCGCCGCCGTGTTCGGCGCCTTCCTGCTCGGCGGCTCCGGCATCGCCGGCCTGTTCGCGATCGCGCTCGCCGGCTGCGGCCTGCTCACCACCGTCGGCGTGATCGTCGCGATGGACACCTTCGGCCCGGTGACCGACAACGCCCAGGGCATCGCCGAGATGTCCGGGGACGTCGATGTCGAGGGCGCCCAGGTGCTCACCGAGCTCGACGCCGTCGGCAACACCACCAAGGCCATCACCAAGGGCATCGCGATCGCGACCGCCGTGCTCGCCGCGACCGCCCTGTTCGGCTCCTACACCGACGCGATCCGTGATGTGCTCGGGGACCGCTACCAGGACTTCCTGGATCAGTCCGTCGTCTTCTCCCCGCAGACCCTGGTCGGCGTGATCATCGGCGGCGCCGTGGTGTTCCTGTTCTCCGGCCTCGCGATCAGCGCCGTCGGCCGGGCCGCCGGTGCTGTGGTGTATGAGGTGCGCCGCCAGTTCCGCGAGATCGCCGGGATCATGGAGGGCACCGCGAAGCCCGAGTACGGGCGGGTGGTGGACATCGTCACCCGCGACTCGCTGCGGGAGCTCGCCACCCCCGGCCTGCTCGCCGTCGCCGCCCCGATCGCCGTCGGCTTCGGCCTCGGAGCGCCGGCCCTCGCCGGCTATCTCGCCGGCGCCATCGCCACCGGCGTGCTGATGGCGATCATGCTCGCCAACTCCGGCGGAGCCTGGGACAACGCCAAGAAGCTCGTGGAGGACGGCCACCACGGCGGCAAGGGCTCGCTCGCACATGAGGCCACCATCATCGGAGACACCGTCGGCGATCCGTTCAAGGACACCGCCGGCCCCTCCATCAACCCGCTGCTCAAGGTGATGAACCTGGTCGCGGTGCTGATCGCCCCCGCCGTGGTCGGGATGAGCGCGCTCAGCGGCGAAGAGAACCCGCTGCGCTACCTGATCGCCGCCGCGGCCGTCCTCGCCATCGCCGTGACGGTGACGATCTCCATCCGCCGCGGCGTGGTCCTGGATGCCGAGGTGGAGAACGGCGCCAGGTCGGACCTCTCCTGAACCGAATCCCGGCGGTGGTCGCTCCGCTCGAGGACACCCCCGGGGCCGCCGAGACCGCCGAGGATCGACGCCTCGACGTCCGGGAGGGCGAGCCGGGCTCAGGCCCGCGTGACTCGCCCTCGAAGGGGTAGCGCCGGAGTGCTTAGCATGAGCCCATGAACCACTTGCCTGCCAGCAGCTCCGCCGATGCAGCCGCAGCCGACTCCCGTCGCGTCCAGCAGGAGCGGCAGCGCTTCTTCATCGCGTTCGCCGTGATGGAGGGGATCGTGCTCGCGCTCGCGGCCGTCCTGATCTATGTCCTCGAGCTGATCGACCCCGCGCTGGGGCACTGGGTGCTCATCGCGATCGCACTCCTCGGGGGCGGCATCCTCAGCACTTACCTGGTCATCTCCATGCGCCCGAGTCGGCAGGGGTCGGCACCTGTGTCCGGTGCTGGGGATCGCAGCGTGTAGACGAGGGGACGGTTCCGAGGTCCGTCAGGAGTCCGCCCTTGTCGAAGAGCCTCGGGTTCGCCGCGAACCGGGGCCCTCCGGCACGGCGCAGATCCATCGGCATCTCGCGGGGGCCGCGAGCGCAGGCGCGGCGCGGGGAGCTGCTCGGCGCCGGGCCGCATCGTCCCGACGGCCGGGCTCACGGCGCGCAGTCGATGCACCTCGTCGCCTCGGGCCGGGCCACGAGCCGGGCCGGAGCGATGGGCCTGGGCCGACCACACGGTAAGGGCCTTGGTCCCTGAGGTACGCCCTGCCTTCTTACTAACATGACAACATGATCGAGAACTCAAAACTCACCGTCATCGGAGCCGGCGCCGTCGGCTCCAGCGTCGCCTACGCGGCCCTCATCCGCGGGTCCGCCCGCCACGTCGCGCTGTATGACATCAACGCCGAGAAGACCGAGGCGGAGGTGCTGGACCTCGCCCACGGCACTTTGTTCACCCGCGGCGGCGACATCATCGGCGGCTCGGACATCGCTGTGGCCGAGGGATCGCACGTCGTGGTCATCACCGCCGGTGCCAAGCAGAAGCCCGGCCAGACCCGCATCGAACTGGCCGCGACGAATGCGAAGATCGTCCGCTCCCTCATGCGTCAGACTCTCGAGGTCGCGCCCGACGCCGTCTTCGTCATCGTCACCAACCCCTGCGACGTGCTGACCATGCTCGCCCACGAGGGCTCCGGGCTCCCGGCCGAGCGCGTCTTCTCCTCCGGCACCGTGCTGGACTCCTCGCGGCTGCGGTGGGAGATCGCGCGCCGCACGAACGTGGCGTCCACCAGCGTGCACGCCCAGATCGTCGGCGAGCACGGGGACACCGAGTTCCCGCTGTGGTCCGCCGCCCGCATCAATGCGGTGCCGATCCTCGACTGGACCGGCGAGGACCGGACGCCGATGTTCACCCCCGAACAGCTCGACCAGATCGCGGTCGACGTGCGCGACGCCGCCTACAAGGTCATCCAGGGCAAGGGCGCCACGAACTACGCCATCGGCCTGTCCAGCGCCCGCATCGTCGAGGCGATCCTCGGCGACGAGAACGCCGTGCTGAACGTCTCCACGGTGCTCTCCGACTTCCACGGCATCGACGGCGTCGCGCTGTCCGTGCCGAGCATCGTCAACTCCTCCGGCGCCCACCCCATCTACGAGACCCCCTTCGACGAGCAGGAGATCGCGAAGCTGCGCGAGTCCGCCGCGGCGCTCGAGAAGGTCGCCGCGGACCTGCGCGACTGATCCGCCGTCGCGATCCACGGGAGGAGCGAGGGACTCCCGCGGATGACCCCACCCCCGACCCCCGGGGACCGCGATCCGGTCGCCGCGGGTCGATCCCCTCGTGCCCGCCGGCGTGACACCGTCCCCGGCCCCGATCCAGAGGAACCCCGCACATGTGGATGCAATCCATCGACCCCCTCGGCAACCTGACGCTCTCCGCGCTGGTCGCCGCCCTGCCCATCCTCGTCTTCCTCCTCCTGATGGTGGTCTTCAAGCTCTCGGGAGTGATCTCGGGACTGATCGCCCTGGTGGTCGAGGTGCTCGTCGCACTGCTCGTCTTCGGCATGCCGGCCTCGGCCGTGGCCGGCGCCGGGCTCTCCGGCCTGCTCACCGCGATCTGGCCGATCGCCTACATCATCGTGATGGCGGTGTGGCTCTACCGCCTGGCCGTGTTCTCGGGCCGCTTCGACATCATCCGCTCCTCGATCGGAGCGATCTCCGCTGACCAGCGGGTGCAGGTGCTGCTGATCAGCTTCGGCTTCGGCGCCTTCCTCGAGGGGGTGGCAGGCTTCGGCGTCCCCATCGCGATCTGCGCCGCCCTGCTGGTGCAGCTCGGTTTCACGCCCATCAGGGCCGCGGTGATCTCGCTGGTCGCGAACGCCGGTGCCGGCGCCTACGGCGCGATCGGCATCCCGGTGCTGGTCGGCGCCCAGGTGACCGGCCTGGACGTCATGGAGCTCTCCCGCGCTCTGGTCATCGTGCTGCAGCCGCTGACGTTCCTGATCCCGTTCTTGCTGGTGGTGATGATGGACGGGCTGCGGGGACTGCGCGAGACCTTCCCGCTCACCCTGGTGGTCTCCGTGGTCTTCAGCGGGGTGCAGGGCGGGGTGCTGTGGTTCCTCGGCCCCGAACTGGCGGACATCGGCGCGGGCCTGGCGGCGATGGTGGCCGTCTTCGCCGTGAGCCGGGTGTGGAAGCCGCGACGGATCTACCGCGAGAACGACTCCCCGATCCCCGAGGCCGAGAAGCACAGCTTCCACGAGGTGGTGGTGGCCTGGAGCCCCTTCTACATCCTCTCCGGCTTCATCCTGCTATGGTCGCTGCCCCCGGTGAAGGAGCTGTTCGCCACCGGCGCCCTCGCCGCCACCACCCTCCGCGTCCCGCTGCCCGGCCTGACCGGGGAGGTCTCCACCGCCGCCGGCGACCTCGTCGAGTACACCTGGAACGTCTCGATCCTCGGCGCCACCGGTACCGCGATCCTGCTCGCCGTGATCCTCTCCTTCCTCACCACCCCGCAGGTCTCCCTGCGCGAGCTGCTCCGCGAGCTGGGCGGCACCCTCAAGAGCCTGGGCAAGGCGATCGTGCTGATCGCTGTGATCCTGGTGCTCGCCAACATCGCCAACTACTCCGGGGGCTCGACCTCGATGGGCTCGGCGCTGGCCGCCGTCGGACCGCTGTTCCCGCTGATCGCTCCCGTGATCGGCTGGATCGGGGTGTTCCTGACCGGCTCCGTCGTCAACAACAACACCCTGTTCGCTCCGCTGCAGGTCGCCACCGCCGAGGGCATCGGGGCGGCGCCCGCGCTGCTGGTGGGCGGCAACACCGCCGGCGGCACCACCGCGAAGGTCATCTCCCCGCAGTCGATCGCGATCGCCGCTGGCGCGGTGGGCCTGTCCGGCCGGGAGGGCGAGATCCTGCGCCGGGCGATCGCTCCGAGCCTGGGGATGCTGGCCGTCATCTGCGTATGGAACTTCGTGCTCGCGCTGCTGCTGTGAGCGGCGGCGTGGTGCCGGTGCGCGTGGTCTCCACCTGCAGCAGCCGTCCGCGCCAGGTATTCGGCAGCGGGGTCGAGGCCTCCGAGCACATCGACCGGCTGCGCGGCGATCAGGGCTGAGGCACCCGGCCCCGGCACCGCAGTCGTCGGTCCTCGTCACCGCAGCCGTCGGTCCCCCGTGAGCAGCAGTCGCAGCCAGTGGTGGCCGTATCCGCCGACGTCCAGGGTGAGCCGCCCCTCCTGACCGATGGTGTGCCGCTCGCCGCTGAAGAGGTCGAGCACCTCGGTGCCGTCCTCGACCTCGGCAACGTGGACGGTCAGCGTGGTGGCCGCGGGTGCGAGGTTGTGCACCAGCACGGAGGAGGAGGTGCCGCCGCCGAAGGGGTTCCAGGTGCAGCGATGCACGAGCACCGCGGGGGCGTCCGACGCGAGGACCTCGTAGTCGCCCATCCCGACCTCGGGGCATTCCCGGTAGCGGCGGGCGAGCTGCCCGATGAAGGACAGCAGCGAGTCCGGGTCGGAGCGCTGATCCTCGGCGTTGACGTGCTCTGCCCCGTAGGGTCCCCCGGTCACAGGGGCGACGAGAGCGGACGGCTTCGCGACGGAGAAGCCGCCGTTCTTGCCCGCCGTCCACTGCATCGGGGAGCGCACCGAGAGTCGACCGGGGATGTCGAGGTTCTCGCCCATGCCGATCTCCTCGCCGTAGAACAGCACCGGCGTGCCGGGCAGGGCGAACAGCAGCGAGTAGACCATCGTGAGCCGCCGAGGATCGCCGTCGAGCATCGGAGGCAGCCGTCGCCGCAGCCCGCGACCGTACAGCTGCATCTCCTCCTCGGGCCCGAAGGCGTCGAAGACCTCCTGGCGCTCGTCCTCGCTGAGCTTGTCGAGCGTGAGCTCGTCGTGGTTGCGCACGAAGGTCGCGAACTGCCGGGTGGGCTTCAGCGACGGCCGACGGTTCAGTGTGCGCGCCATCTCGGTGGCATCATGCCGAGCCAGCGACAGGTACATCCGCTGCATCAGCTCGAAGTCGAACATCATGGTCAGCTCATCGGCGTCGTCGCCCCCGAAGAACGCCATCTGCTCCTCGTAGGGCAGGTTCACCTCGCCGAGCAGGATCGCATCGCCGCGTCGGCGGCCGATGAAAGCGGAGAGGCTGCGCAGGTACTCGTGGGGGTCGGAGTAGTCGGCGGAGGCGTCCGGCACGATGCCGCGGCTCTCGATGAAGTACGGCACCGCGTCCACCCGGAAGCCGTCCAGGCCAAGCTGCAGCCAGAACCCGATGATCTTCGCGACCTCCTGCTGCACCGCCGGATTGGTGATGTTGAGGTCCGGCTGCTCGGAGTAGAAGTTGTGCAGGTAGTACTGGCCGGCCTTCTCGTCGTAGGTCCACAGCGAGTCCTCTGCGTCGGGGAAGACCACCTGGTCGGAGGTGTCCTCGGGCGGCTCGTCCCGCCACACGTAGTAGTCGCGGTACGGGCTGTCGCGGGACGAGCGAGCCGCTGTGAACCACGGATGCTGGTGGGAGGTGTGGTTGACGACCAGGTCCATGATCACGCGCATCCCGCGGTCCTTCGCCGTGCGGAGCAGCTCCACCAGGTCGCCGTGGTCGCCCAGACGGGGATCCACGCCGTAGTAGTCGATGATGTCGTAGCCGTCGTCACGGCCCTTGGTGGGGTTCAGCGGCATCAGCCACAGACAGGTCACCCCGAGTCCGGCCAGGTAGTCCAGACGCTGCGAGAGGCCGTCGATGTCGCCGACGCCGTCGTCGTTGCCGTCGAAGAACTTCTCGATGTCCAGGCAGTACACGACGGCGGACTTCCACCATTGGTCCGAGGTCTCGGTCTTCAGCACGGGGTCTCCTCACGGGGACGGGAACGGGGCCGGGGTGCGGGGCCCTCACTGCGGGCGGTCGGTCACCGCAGCTGGGGCAGGACCTTCTCGCCGAAGGCCTCCAGGAACGGTCGCTGCTGCTGGCCGACGTGGTGCAGGTACACCTCGTCGAAGCCGAGGGACGCCAAGTCGTGGATCTGCTCGGTGAGCTCGCCGAGGTCGGAGGAGACCAGCACCGCCTCGCGCAGCTGCTCGGAGCCGACTCCGTGCTCGCTGACCGCGTCGTAGGTCGCCACGCGAAGGTCGGTGGAGGCGGGGGAGGGGAAGATGTTGGAGCGCCACTGGTCGTGCGCCACAGCGAACGCCTCCTGTTCGGTCGGGGCCCAGGCCAGGTGGACCTGGAGGATGCGGTGCGGCGCGCCACCGGCATCCGCCCAGCGGTCGAGCATCTCGCGCAGCAGGGACGGATCCTGGTTGATGGTCGCGAGCCCGTCGGCCCAGCGCGCCCCGCGCATCGCGGTGGCCACACTGATCGCCGGCGCGATCAGCGGCGGCCGCGGCTCGGCGAGCTCCCAGACGGTCGCCTCCTCGACCGTGACCAGGCCGTCGTGGGAGACCGTCTCGCCGGCGAGCAGACGACGGATCACCTCGACACTCTCCTCGAGGCGCTGCTGTCGGACGTCCTTGCGGGGCCACCCCTGCCCGGTCACGTGCTCATTGGCGAACTGGCCGGTGCCCAGCGCGGTCCAGAAGCGTCCCGGGAACATCTGCCCGAGGGTGGCGATCGCCTGGGCGACGATCGCGGGGTGGTAGCGCTGCCCGGGGGCGGTGACGGTGCCGAAGGTCAGCTCGGTGGTGGCGAGCGCCGCGCCCAGCCAGGGCCAAGCCATCCCGGCATGCCCCTGCCTCTGCGACCACGGCTCGAGATGGTCCGAGCACATGGCCGCCTGGAATCCGACCTGCTCGGCCAGCTGGACGTCCGCGAGCAGCTGGCGCGGGGAGATCTGCTCGTGGGAGGCATGGAAGCCGTAGACAGTCATGTCGTCGTTCCTAGCAGAGCGCGGCACCGTTCGGAAGTGGTCCGACCGAGAGGCCGGGGAGCCGGGACTCAGCCCGCCGCGGCCTCCAGACGCGCGATGTCGAGCTTGACCTGGGTCATCAGCTCGGCGGTCACCGCCTCGGCGTGGGGCCCGGTGAGCAGGGCGGTGAGCTGCTGCGGCACGATCTGCCAGGACAGCCCGAACCGGTCGACGCACCACCCGCATTGCGACTCGCGCCCGCCGCCGCGACGAGCGCCTCCCACAGCCGGTCGATCTCCGCCTGCGAGTCGACGGTGACCACGATCGAGACCGCTTCGGAGAGGGGGAACTGCGGCCCGCCGTTGAGCAGCATGTACGGGACACCCATGAGTTCGATCTCCACGGTCAGCGCCTGACCGGTCATATCGGGACCGTCCGGTGGTCCGCCGCCCGCCTCGTAGACGCTGCGGCCCAGGAGCTTCGAGCCGGGCAGCAGGGAGACGTAGAACTCGGCGGCCTCGTCGATGTCGCCATCGAACCAGAGACAGGTGCTCACTGTGGTCATGGCGGCATCATCCTCCCTGACCTCGTGGCTACGGAACGGTCAGCACGAAAGATCTGGGAAGGTCGCCTCCTGGTTGACGGTGACGGTGATGTGTGGCATCAGTCCTGAGCGGGATGAGCAGGAGCGGTCACTCAGACCGCGGTGACCAGCCCAGCAGCGGACCGAGCCGCGTTGCGATATCGGTGAGGATCTGCACGTAGTCCTCGTGCTCGAAGCTGAAAGGGAGGGCGAAGGCGACCTCGTCCACCTCGCGGAATCCGGCGTGAGCCCAGAGCTGCTCGGCGATCTCCTGGCTGGTGCCCAGGAGATCCGGGGCGAACATCATGCCGCGGGGTCCCTGCGGGCTGTGGGTGCGAGGCAGTCGCTCCTGGACATAGTCCCGGTACTTCTCCCGCTGCTCCGGGCTCGCCGAGTCCGTGGGGATGACGACCAGGCCCTGGGAGACGCGGGCAGCGGCATTCGGGGCATGTGCCGTGGCGGCCTCCCTGAACGCCCGGATCTGAGCGGCCTGGACGGCGGCGAAGTCCGGATCCTGCCCCTGGTCGGGGAAGATGACGCTGCTGCTGAGCAGGTTCAGCCCATGCTTCCCGGCCCAGGCCGCTGAGCTCATGCTGCCGGCCCCGTACCAGAGCCGGTCTCGCAGCCCGGGGGAGTACGGCTCGACCCGGGAGGAGTACTCCTCGACCACGCCCTGCTTGCCGGAGAGGTCCCGCACCGGCTCACCGGCGAGGAAGCCGGCGAGCTGCTCCACCCGGGCCTTGCTGAAGTCCTCGAGCTCTGCGGTGTGCGGGTAGAGAGCATGCTTGAGGGTCTCGTACTGCATCGGGGTGCCCACGCTGACCCCTGGATTGATCCGGCCCCCGGAGAGCACGTCCACCGTGGCGAGATCCTCGGCCAGCCGCAGCGGGTTCTCCCAGCCCAGCGGGGTCACCGCGGTGCCCAGCTCGATCCGTCGGGTGCGCTGACTGGCCGCGGCCATCACGGCCACGGGGGAGGAGATCCCGAACTGCAGGTGGCGGTGGCGCAGCCAGGCGCTGTCGAACCCCAGCTCCTCACCGAGCTCGATGATCCGCAACGTCGACTCGTGCCCGGCGGCGGGGTCCTCCGGATCGAACAGCCCGATGGTGAGGAAGCCGAGGCGCTGCAGAGACTGGGAACGATCGGGCATCGGGCACCTGTTTCGAGAGGGGAGAACGGGGTGTGGCCAGAGTCCGCATCGTATCGAGCGCGGTCTGGGTCTGGGTCTGGGTCTGGGTCTGGGCCTGCCCGCCCGGTAGCCGGTACGGTCGAGGGCGACCACCATCAGGAGGTGCAGATGCTGAACTGGCTGTTCCGCGCACGACGGATTCGGGGCGATGTCCGTGCCGCCCAGCGAGGGCCGGAAGCGATGGGGGAGCGTGCGGGCCGACGCGCCGCGCACCGCCTGCTCTCACGCCTGCTGCGCTAGCGCCCTCGTCCGGGCGCCGCAGCCGACCGACGGGGAGTGACCTGGTCCCCGTCGGCCGGGCGACGATCAGGCGCCGACGGACACCGTGGAATGGACGGGCACCGGGGAATCGACGGACTCTGTGGAGTCGACGGATGCCGTGGAGTCGACGGGCACCGCGGAAGCGAAGCTCGCTTCCGGGGACTGGCCGCTCACCGTGCCGATCGCCCACTGGAACCCCGGCTCGGTGCCGTTGACCTCCCACGCGCCGATCTCTTTGGCCTTGTACACCCACGGATTATGGGAGGCGGCGGTGCGAGCGTTGCGCCAGTGGCGATCCAGCGCCGCAGTCTCGCGCACGGCGGATGCTCCCAGGGCGTCGAACAGTCGGGTCGCCGCCTCCGGCACCAGTCGCGAGGTGACGACCTGGGCACGGGCCGAGGCGATCTCCGCCTCGACCACGGCGGCGCGCGCCTGTTCTCCTCCGTGCAGCGCGGCGTCGTGCGCCGCCTGCACGGCGTCGGCCACCTGAGCGGTGAGGGCGCTCGCGGTATGCGCGACGGCCGAGATCTCCCCGACCACCTGGAGGATCTGCGGATCCTCCCGGACCCGATCGGCGTTGCCGTGACTGTAGGTGCGGGTGCGGGCGGCTACTGCCGCGACCGCATCCGTCTCGATGGCAGAGGCGATCCCCGCCTGCACGGCGAGCAGCACCAGCTGGTAGACGGCCGTCTGGTAGTCGAAGCGATCGGCGAAGGGGATCACATCGCGGGCCTCGAGGCGGGCGTGGTCATAGATGATCGTGCCGGTGCCGGTGAGCTTCTGGCCGAAGCCGTCCCAGTCATCGCTGATGCGCACCCCGGGCTGGGCGAGCGGGACCACGGCGATGTGCTGGCCGCCGTCCGCCGCTTCGACCAGGGTGTCGGAGTAGTCGGCGTAGATCGAGCCGGTCGTGTAGAACTTCTGCCCGGTCACCCCAGCGTGCTCGCCGTCGACAGTGAGCCGAGTGCCGAAGGAGCCACGTTCCACCGAGCCGATCTCCGACCACGCATTGCCGATCACCGCGCCGTCGGCGATCTTCGCGAGCCACCGATCGCGGAACTCGGTGTGCGGAGTGACCAGCAGATCCTCGACGAAGGCGATGTGTCCGCGCCAGATCTGCGGGAGGTTGGAGTCCGCGGCGGCCAGGTCGACCAGCAGCGCGGTCAGCTGCGGGATCGTCGCGCCGAGGCCCCCGGCGTCCACGGGGAGCCGCACGCGCCCGAGACCGGCGTCGGCGAGGGCGCGCACCTCGGCCACCGGCAGGGTCCGGTCCCGTTCCCGGTCCAGGGTGCCGGCGGCGATGGACGTCAGCACGGGGGAGAAGCGGTCACGGAGCTCAGCGATCGTGGTCATAGCGGGCCTTTCGTGGACTCTTACGGTGGGTGATGGCCGACTGTAGGAGCCGCAGAGCGTGGAGGCCAGAGAGCTGTCGCATGCCGTCATGTGGTGACTTCCGGGGTGACGCCCGGGGATGCATCGCAGACGAAGCCGCCCGGTTCTTCGCAGAGCTCTTGGACGGTCTGAGCCCGCGGCGTGACAATATGGTCACGGCGCCGTCGCGTCGAGGCGCCCTCGTCAGTCCCGCAGGGATCTGCCGTCGGGGCCGCCCCAGGTGTCCAGCACCTCGAGCACCCGGCCGACGAGCTCTCCGAGCGAGCTCGTCTCGTGCAGGGCGGGGGACTGCGGATGAGGGATGCCGAGGACCCAACCGGCGCTCGACTCCCCGTCCGTCTTCGCGACGACGATGCCTGCCCCGTGGGGCAGCGGGATGCGCAGCAGGGGCCGCTCCTCATCGAGCATGAGCCGGCCGTCCAACTCGGGACGGGCTCTGACGAGAGCATCGTGGATCCGTTCACGCTCGAGCCAGTCGCCGAAGGCAGCTGCCATGTCGTGGGTGAAAAGCATGCAGGTCCTTCCACAGGGGCGAGTGATCGCGGTGGCCGGGAGCGGCCGTCGCGGGGGAGCTGCCTGCCGATGCTGCGCAGGAGCACGCCCCCATCATGCGCCAAAAGTCGGACATTTCGGATAAGTGTCCACGTGATGCCATGGCGTGAGGTGGCTCTCGTCGGTCGCGAGCGGTCAGCCCCGCAGGCGGGGCTCCGTCCCGTCGGGAGTCGGAATCGGCAGGGCCAGCAGATCGAGCGTCAGCGCCACCACGTCGTCGGCGGAGTCGAGCTCGTGGAGCACCGGTGCTGAAGCGTCCGAGATCCCCACGACCCACGAGGTCGGCTCTGCCTCATGCATCCTTGCCATGACCACCACCGCTCCGCTCTTGCGAGGGATCCGCAGCAGCGGCCGCTGGGCGTCGAGCATCAGGGTGCCGGCGAGCTCGGGCCGAGCGGCGATGAGGGCGCGCCGGATCCGGTCGCGCTTGATCCAGTCGCCGAAGGCGACGGCCAGGTCAGGGGTGAAGCGCATGAGGGGTCCTTCCGCAGAGGCGAGCTCGCGACTGGACCGGGTGGGTCGGCGCGAGGGAGGTGCGTCGTCCCTCCAGCAGTCCGACACCTGTCCACAATGCAGCCGATGGCTGACAAGTGAACTACCGCAGGGCGAGCAGAAGGGTCATCACCCGGAGCTCCACGCGGCAGCGGCGGCGAGTGCTGCTCGCCGCAGTGGGAGAATGTGCGGATGACCGCCACTCTCGTCGCCCACGGCCTTGCCGGCGGGTACGGCCACCGTGTCCTGTTCGAGGATCTCGACCTCACCGTCGCGCCCGGGGACGTGATCGGCGTGGTGGGTGCCAACGGTGCTGGCAAGTCCACCTTGCTGCGCCTGCTCGCCGGGGTCAATGCCCCGCACGCCGGTGCCCTCTCCCTCTCGCCGTCGGACGCCTTCGTGGGTTGGCTGCCGCAGGAGCACGAACGCCGTGACGGCGAGACCGTCGCCGGCTACATCGCCCGCCGCACCGGCTGCGCGCAGGCCACCGCGGAGATGGACGCGGCGGCCACCGCCCTCGGGCAGGAGTCGCCGCGCGGCGGCCCCGACCCGGCTGATGTGTACGCCACCGCCCTGGAGCGCTGGCTCGCCAGCGGCGCCGCAGATCTCGAGGAGCGGATCCCCGCGGTGCTCGCGGATCTCGGCCTGCCCTACGGCGCACAGGGTGTGCAGCACACCGAGATGACCTCGCTCTCCGGCGGTCAGGCCGCCCGGGTGGGACTGGCCGCGTTGCTGCTGAGCCGCTTCGACCTGGTGCTGCTCGATGAGCCCACCAACGACCTCGACCTCGACGGCCTTCAGCGGCTCGAGACCTTCGTGCAGGGACTGCGCGGGGGAGTGGTGCTGGTCAGCCATGACCGGGAGTTCCTCGCCCGCTGCGTCACTGATGTGCTCGAGCTCGACCTCGCCCAGAATTCTCACCGGCTCTACGGCGGCGGCTACGACGCCTACCTCGAGGAGCGGGCCACGGTGCGCCGCCATGCCCGTGAGCAGTACGAGGACTTCGCCGCGACGAAGGCCGATCTCGTCTCCCGGGCACGTACCCAGCGCGAATGGTCCAGTCAGGGCGTGCGCAACGCGATGAAGAAGTCCCCGGACAATGACAAGCTCCGTCGCCGCGCGCAGTCCGAGTCGAGCGAGAAGCAGGCCCGCAAGGTGCGCCAGATGGAGAGCCGGATCGCGCGCCTGGACGAGGTGGAGGAACCCCGCAAGGAATGGCAGCTGCAGTTCACGATTGGTGCCGCACCGCGTTCGAGCAGCGTGGTCGCCACCCTCACCGGCGCGGTGGTGAGGCAGGGCGACTTCACCCTCGGACCGATCTCGACCCAGGTCGCCGCCGGGGAGCGGATCGGGATCACGGGGCCCAACGGAGCGGGCAAGTCGACGCTGCTGCGGGCGCTGCTGGGCAGGCGCGCGGTGGACGAGGGGTCGTCGTCGCTCGGCGCGAGCGTGCGGATCGGCGAGATCGACCAGGCCCGCTCGCTGTTCATGGGGTCTATCCCGCTCGCTGACGCCGTCGAGGCCCAGCTGCCGGAGCAGTCCCCGGCTGAGGTGCGCACCCTGCTGGCGAAGTTCGGGCTCCGCGCCGACCACGTGGGCCGTGCCGCCGCTGAGCTGTCACCGGGGGAGCGCACCCGTGCCGCCCTCGCCCTGCTGCAGGCCCGCGGCGTGAACCTGCTGGTGCTCGATGAGCCCACCAACCATCTCGACCTCCCCGCGATCGAGCAGCTCGAGCAGGCGCTGGAGTCCTATGAGGGCACCCTGCTGCTGGTCACCCATGACCGGCGCATGCTCGAGACAGTGCGCACCGACCGCCGTTGGCACGTCGAGAGCGGGACGCTCGCCGAGCTGTGAGATCGCCGTCTCCTGTCCCGGGCAGCGGATTCGCTGATTACAGTAGGCGCTCGAATGCCTGCGGCGTGCGACGCGCAGCGGTCGGAAAACAGCCGGCGACTGCACGCGATGACTCCGTCTCGCGGCCCGCCGTACTGGAACCGTCCCGCCTTCCCCACCCGAACGGAGTCACGACGTGACGAACCTGGACGAGCCCACCGCCCCGAGGGAGAAGGGCGAGCGCGGCGGATCCCCAGGGCGCCCACCCGGCAACCCGCTGGCGAGCTTCGACTACTCCCGCCCCCAGTACCCCCATGACATCCACCCGGCCCTGGTGCCGGGGATCGGCATCGACGAGCAGCGCCGTCGCTACAGCATCGACAAGATCGTGTTCGGCGTCGCCGGCGTCCTCGCCGTCGCCTTCGTGATCTGGGGGATCGTCAGCCCCACCAGCGTCGGCGACGTCGCGAACGTCGCCTATGCCTGGGTCATGACCCACCTCGGCTGGCTCTTCAACGCCGTCGCCACGGTGGTGCTGGTGACCCTGCTGATCCTGGCCTTCTCCCGGTACGGGAAGATCCCGCTGGGCAAGGACGGGGAGACCCCGGAGTTCTCCACCTTCTCGTGGGTGGCGATGCTGTTCGCCGCCGGCCTCGGCATCGGCGTGATGTTCTGGGGACCCTCGGAACCGCTGACATACTTCCTCACCCCGCCGCCGCTGACGAACGAGCCCGAATCGGTCGAGGCGCTGCACACGGCCCTCGCCCAGACCTATTACCACTGGGGCTTCCACGCCTGGGCGATGTACGCCCTGGTGGGTGGCGCGGTGGCGTACGCGGCCTATCGCCGAGGGCGCACCCTGCTGATGTCCTCGATCTTCGAGCGCCTGTTCGGCAAGAAGCACTCCGAGGGCTGGGCGGGGCAGCTGGTGGACATCTTCGCGATCATCGCGACGCTGTTCGGTACCGCCGCCGCGCTCGGCATCGCTGTGCTGCAGATCGGCGAGGGCTTCGTGATCGTCTCGGGTGCCTCGGAACTGACCAACACCATGATGATCGTGATCATCGCGGTGCTCTCGGTCGGCTTCGTTCTCTCGGCGGTCTCCGGCGTCTCCCGCGGCATCCGCTACCTCTCGAACACCAACATCGTGCTCACGATCGGCTTCGCCGCAGCGCTGTTCATCCTGGGTCCGACCCTGTTCCTGCTGAACCTGCTGCCCTCGGCCGTGATGGAGTACCTCGGCTCGCTGCTCGAGTTCATGGGGCGCTCGGCCTCATGGGGCCAGGACACCCTCGACTTCCAGTCCGCCTGGACCGTGTACTACTGGGCCTGGTGGATCTCATGGTCGCCCTTCGTGGGCATCTTCATCGCGCGCATCTCCCGCGGCCGCACCATCCGCCAGTTCGTGCTCGGCGTCATCCTCATCCCCTCCTCCCTGCTGTTCCTCGCGTACGGGATCATGGGCGGCACCGCGATCTCGATGTACCGCGACGGCTCGCTGGGCCAGATGGACTCGGTGAACCCGGCCCAGGTGCTGTTCACGATGGTGGAGAACCTGCCCTTCGCCGAGTTCCTGCCGATCCTGATCATGTTCATCCTGGGGATCTTCTTCATCACCGCAGCGGACTCCGCCTCCGTGGTGATGGGCATCCTCACCACCAAGGGCAGCCAGAGCCCGCCGAAGCCGGTCGTGGTCTTCTGGGGAGTGGTGATGGGCGGCATCGCGGTGGTGATGCTGCTGCTGGGCGGTGAGACCGCGCTGCAGGGGCTGCAGTCGCTGGTGATCATCACCGCCGTGCCCTTCGCCGTGGTGATGCTCCTGATCATCGTGGCCTGGCTGCGGGAGCTGCGCAGCGACCCCCTCACCCTGCGCCAGCAGTACGCCGCGGCGGCGATCGACAACGCCGTCGTGGACGGCGTGGACAAGTTCGACGACGACTTCAGCCTGCAGGTGGTCCGCACCGAACCGGGTGAGGGCGCCGGCGCCGTGGTCGACTCCACCGACGGGGAGTTCACCGAGTGGTACCAGCGCACTGACGAGAACGGCGAGCCTGTCGGCTACGACTTCGACACCGGGGAATGGGCCGACGGCTGGATCCCTGAGACGGGGGAGAGCAAGGTCGTCTCCGTCGACGATGCGGATCCTGCTGACCAGGCGGACGCACTTGAGGATCCGAGCGGCACGGGGTCAGACCCCGAACCTGTCCGCTGACCGTCCAGGGGTGTCAGGCGGCAGGGTCCTCGTGCGCCAGCTCCTTGAAGCGGCTGCGATGGAAGACCACTGCCTCGGCTTCGGGGGTGCTGTCGATGGAGAGCACCTCGAGCAGCACCAGGTCGTGGTCCCCGGCCCGCATCTGGTCGTGCACCTGCACGGTCATCCAGGCGGGGGCGTGCTGCAGGGTGAGTGCGCCGTGGGGATCCACCGTCACGTCGATGCCGTCGAAGCGTCGCTCCCGATCGGTCGCCGAGAGCTGGCGCGCGAACGGCGCCTGAGCACGGCCCAGCACCGTGACCCCGAGATGCCCCTGTTCGTGCAGGGCCGGCCAGGTTTTCGAGCTGTGCTGCACTGCGAGGGACACCAGCGGCGGATCCAGGGAGACGCCGACGGTGAAGGTCGAGGCGATCAGCCCGTGTCGGACTCCGCCGATCTCGGCGGCCACCAGGACCAGGCCCTGCGGGAAATGGGAGAACGCCTCACGGAGCGCGATGTCGGACAGCATGGCTTTCACTGTAGGCCTCCCACCGCCTCCGAGTCAGGGGAGGAGTTCCATCGCGGACGCGCGGCGTCACGCAGCGTCATATGCGGCGCGCACCTGACCCCCGCGGGAATGACCCCGCGGGGAATGCTCCGCCGCCGCGACGCGTTGTCCCCGCATGCGTGCAATGACCTACTCCGAATACGGCGACCCCTCCACCCTTGAGCTCACCGACGCCCCGCGGCCCACTCTCGGCCCGGGCAACGTGCTGATCCGAGTGGAGCGTGCTTCCGTCAACCCGGTCGACTGGAAGGTGATGAGCGGCGGCCTGGACTCCCTCATCGATGCGGTCTTCCCGGTGATCCCGGGCTGGGACGTGGCCGGAGTGGTCGAGGCCGTCGGCCCCGACGCCCCCGAGTTCACGCCTGGCGACCGCGTTGCGTCGTACGGCCGCAAGGACGTCATCCACGGCGGCACCTTCGCCGAATACGTCGCGCTGCCGGCCACCTCGGTCGCCCAGATCCCGGAGGGCGTCCAGTTCGAGGCCGCCGCGGGCTTGCCGCTGACCGGGCTGACGGCGCTGCGCAGCCTCGACACCCTGGAGCTGACGGCGGAGGACACCCTGCTCATCCATGCCGCCTCCGGCGGCGTCGGCTACCTCGCCGCGCAGCTCGCCCGTGAGCGGGGCGCGACCGTGATCGGCACCGCCTCCGAGCGCAACCACGGGAAGCTGCAGGCCATCGGCGTCACGCCCGTCTCCTACGGCGAGGGCCTGGTCGAGCGGGTGCGCGAGATCGCGCCCGACGGCGTGAGCACGGTCGCGGACTTCGTGGGCGGGGTGCGTGAGGAGACCCTCGCGCTCCTGGCCGACGGCGGCCGGCACGTCTCGATCGCCGACCCCTCGGTCGAGGAGGTCGGAGGGCGCTGGGTCTGGGTGCGGCCCGACGGTGCGCGCCTGCGTGGCTTGCTCGAAAAGGTCGCGGCCGGCGCGCTTCACGTCGAGATTGCCCGCACCTTCCCGCTCGCCGAGGCGGGGGAGGCCTTCGAGGCGAGCATGGAGGGATCGGAGTCCGGCAAGCTCCTCATCGACGCGACCCGCTGAGCCTCGCGGACGAAGGACGGCCCTGCACCGCGCGGTGCAGGGCCGTCCTCGTCTTCGGCTTGGGCCGGGCCGTCCTCCATCACCAGCTCCGGGCCGGGCCGACGGGTCTTACCGGTTCTGCCGAGCCTGTTCTGCCGAGATGGGCTCATCCCTCGGGTTCGGCCTCGCCCATCGCGCTGATCTGGAAGGTCGCCCCCTCGGGGTCGGCGATCGTGGCGATGGTCCCGAAGGGGGAGGGCGTCGGGCCGTCCAGCACCGTTCCGCCGAGCTCCTTCACCCGGGCGATCGCCGCGTCGCTCGAGCCGACGCCCAGGTAGACGCGCCAGCCGGTGGCGTCCTCGGGCATCGTGGCAGTCGCGTCGCACAGCCCCCAGCTCGCGCTTTCGCCGGGGCCGTTGGTGGCGTAGCGGAAGTCTGGCCCGGACATCTCCTCCGCCATCGGCACCAGCTGGGCGTCGAACACTTCGGTGTAGAACGCGGCGGCTTCGTCGTACTTGTGCGTCATCAGCTCGAACCACACCGGCGAGCCGGGCGTGCCCGTGAATTCGTAGCCCTCGAGGTTCCCCGCCTGCCACAGGCCGATAGACGCGCCAGTGGCATCGAGGACCACCGACATCCGCCCCGAGTCGCTGATCGCATCGGGCGGGACGATGACCGTGCCGCCGGCCGCAGTCGCCTTCGCGGTGCGGGCATCGGCGTCGTCGACTGCGAGGTAGACGCCCCATTCAGGCGGCAGCGGATCACCGGCCGGGCAGGTCATGCCCGAGACGTTCATCAGGCCGCCCACCAGGGAGCCGCTGTTGCGGATCAGGTGGTAGTGGTTGAAGCTCGCACCGAGGTCCTCGAACTCCCAGCCGAACAGGCCTCCGTAGAAGGCTTTCGCCGCGTCGGTGTCGGTGATGCTGAGATCGAGCCAGGTGCTGGTGCCGGTGCTGCGAGTCATCATTCCTCCTGGGGTGCGTTGGGCCCGTGGGCCCTGGTGCCTCCAACCTAGAGGGAGCGGGTCGCGCAGGAGTGTCCGATCCTGCGCACCTGGAAGGTGACCCGGGGTGCATGAGCAGGGTGCGCCACCAGGGTGTGCGGCCAGAGATGCGTGGCTCCGTGCCGGGATGCTCGACGGCGAGGGCGGTCCTGCGCCACCCGGGACTCAGCGATGGCAGAGGCTCGGCAGGGCCGAGAGCAGAGGCGGCCGCATCGCCGACCCTCCCGCGGCGAACTCGAGCGTCACCTCACCCGGAGCGGTGAGAGGTGCGGGGTGCACCGCCACCACGGGCTGCTCCGGCACCAGCATGTCCAGCGGGTCGGAGTGCGCGGGCACCAGGAATCCGAGGAGGAACGGGGCCCCCTCGCACAGCGGCAGATCCAGATGGGGGACTCCGGAGACGAGGGCACCCGAAAGGGGCAGTCCGATCGGCGCAGGCTGCGGGTACCAGCCCACCCACACCGAGGCGTCGCCGCGCGTCTGCGCCGTCGCGGGGAGCGACAGGTGCACACGGACTGACTGAGGGTGCGGGCGCAGCAGCGCGAAGGGGCGCGGCGGCCGATCGCTGATCCGGTCGGCGAGTCGGCGCAGCTGCCCCGGCGCGATCCCGACGGTGCTGCGGAAGCGGCGGCTGAAGCTCGAGAGGGAGTCGAAGCCGACGGCGCTGGCCACGTCGATCACCGCATCGTCCCCGGCCAAGAGCATCCGCTTCGCGGTGTCGATCCGCAAGGCAGTGAGGTACTGGCCTGGACCGATACCCATCCGGGCGCTGAAGATCCGAGAGAAATGGAAGGGGCTGTACCCGGCGTGCGCGGCCAGGTCGGCGACGTCCAGGGTGGCGGCATTCTCGTGCGCGAGGCGCAGCACGGAAGAGAACCTATCCTCCGCGACAGCAGGCGTGAGCGTGGTCACAGTGCAGAGTGTACGGTCCCGGCTGGACGTTGCAGAAGGGTCTCGCGGGACACCGGGACACCGGGACACCGGGACACCGGGACATCGGGACGGCGGAGGCGCGGTGCCGGTCGAGGGCCGGCGCCGCGCCTCCGCGCTCACGTGCTGAGGATGCCCCGGGCCGCCGCGCGACCCCGGACCGTGCTCAGGCTGACTGCTCGCCGCGGATCAGCTCCGCAGCGCGTTCACCGATCAGCATCGTGGTGATGTTGGGGTTCACTGCGACCAGCTGCGGCATGACCGAGCCGTCGACCACCCGCAGGCCCGTCACCCCCTTGACCCGCAGCTGCGGATCCAGCGGCGACATGTCGTCATCCACTGCCCCCATCCGGCACGAGCCGGCGGGGTGGTAGACGGTGTTGTGGGTCTTGGAGACGTAGTCGGCGATCTCCTCGTCGGTCTGCACGTCCTCACCGGGGAACAGCTCCCGGCCGCGGAACGCATCCATGCCCGGCTGCGCGACGATCTCGCGGGCCTTGCGGATCCCGGCGACGGCCACGCGCATGTCATGGCCCTCCTCGTCCGTGAAGTAGCGCGGATCGACCTTGGGCTTGTCGCGGTAGTCGATCGAGCGCAGGCGCACCGTGCCGCGCGAGCGGGCATGGGTGACGTTCGGCGTGAGCGCGAAGGACTCCGGCGAGGTGGGGTAGCCCTGGCGCCGGGTGTGCATGTCGAAGGGCACCGAGCCGTAGTGCATCATCAGGTCCGGCAGGTCCAGGCCCTTCTGGGTGGTGGCGAAAATCCCGATCTCCCACCACTGGGTGGTCTCCCGGGTCATCTTCTGCGTGGACTCCCACGAGATGACCGCTTCCGGGTGGTCCTGCAGGTGGGAGCCGACTCCGGGGGAGTCGACCCGCACCTCGATACCCACCTCGCGCAGGTGGTCGGCCGGGCCGATGCCGGAGAGCATCAGCAGCTTGGGCGAATCGATCGCCCCGGCGGAGAGGATCACCTCGCGGCGGGCATGCATGATCGAGGAGCGGTCGAAGGCGTTGTCGATGTACTCCACGCCCGTGGCCCGCTGCTCCTCATCGAAGAGCACCTGCATCGCCTGCAGGCCGGTCAGGACATGCAGGTTCTCCCGCTCCAGGTTCGGATGCAGGTAGGACACCGAGGAGGAGGCGCGGGTGCCGTCGGCCTGACGATTCACCTGGAACCAGTTGGCGCCGTTGACCACCGTCTCGAAGTCGTTGAACGTGGCCGTCGGGATGCCGGCCTGCTCGCAGGCCTCCAGCAGCGCGACCCCGACCGGGTCCTCGGGCGGGACGTCCATGAGGTGCACCGGACCGTCGGTGCCGTGGCCCTCACCGGAGCGGTCCAGGTTCGTCTCCAGACGGGCGATGAGAGGCATGACCGTCGCGGCGTTCCAGCCCTCCGCGCCGAGCTGCTCCCACAGGTCCATGTCCTCCGCCGGCGGGTGGAAGGCGATGCAGGAGTTGTGGGACGAGCAGCCGCCCAGCACCTTCGCGCGGGAGTGGCGCATGAAGGAGTTGCCGTTCTCCTGCGGCTCGATCGGGTAGTCCCAGTCCAGCCCGGACTGCAGCAGCTCGGGCCAGC
>NZ_JBQSXR010000023.1:0-41262 GCF_052378395.1 Brachybacterium sp. AOP29-B2-41 | reverse complement strand
GGAAAAGCTTCCCTTCGATGCTCTCCGGGTGGTGTAGCACGACTACCCCGGTGGGTGGTTCGAACAGGAGCCCAGCAGTGCCGAGGAAGGTCGCCGTCGCATCGAGACCTTCCGTTCCCTGCTCACCTCTGATGTCGCCCTGCTTCTGGTCGACGGCCAGAAGCTGGTGGATAACGCCGGTGAGGAGGACCGCTACCTGCAGGCGCTCTTCGCCAACTTCAACACCGGACTGCTGAATCTTCGCGACGACCTGCTCGAAGACGACAAGCCCCTCATCACGTTCCCCCGGATCTGGGTGATGGCACTGTCCAAGGCGGATCTCCTACCCGACATGACGGCACACGATTTCAGCACCCTTCTCATCGAGAAGGCCGGCGGGCACATGGCCGAGCTTCGCCGCACGATCGCGCTGATGGTCGAGGGCGATGCCGCGCTCTCGGTGGGCGAGGACTTCATCGTGCTGTCCTCCGCGAAGTTCACCCCCGGCAAGATCGATGTCTCCGACCGCATCGGCATCAACCTGCTTCTCCCTCTCGCTGCAGCGCTGCCATTCGAGCGTCATGTGCGGTGGGCGAAGAAGAAGGAGATCCCCGCCAGGGTCGCGCAGCAGATCCTCAATAACTCGCAGACGATCTTCACCACCCTCGCTGTCCTCGCACCCTTCGCGAAGCTACTGAAGAGAGTGCCGCTTCCTGGCCCAGTGGGCCTCATCTCGAAGTACGCGGTCATCCTGTTCACCGGCGGCTATCTGACGAAGATGGCAGACCTCGCCGGGGAGAAGCTCGCCGAGGTGAATGAAGAGGCCAAGGCGAAGAACCACAAGATGACAGCCGTGCTGACCGGCTTCCTGCTCGCTCTCGAGAAGGGCGAGGAAGACCAGGTCCTGCTCCGGAGCAACCGATGAGCCTCATCTGGGCCACCCGAGGGAAGTCCTGGGGATTCCGGTTCCTCCGGTCAGGCGGATCCGCCGATCCGCTGATCGACTACGAGGACGTGTTCTCCGGACTGGATGACCAGTCGCAGGCGTTCCGGCGCCTCGGCGACCGTGTTGCCCTGCGCTTCACCGACCCCGAAGCACGCAAGGACGCTGCCGGCCGGCCCATCCCCCACGAGTTCGTGCTGACCGGCGAGACCGCAAAGGGGATGAGCTCGCTGGAAAAAGCACGGGAGAAGATCTGGCCGCTGGTCGCTGACGAGTACGCGAAGATCTGGGACCAGCCGTCGCCGCCTGCGGCCCGCGACTGACTGCCGCAAGCCCTCCCCCTCACCGCTCGTAGCGGTACACCCGCTCCCAGGGCCAATCCTCGGCGAGCCACTGCGCAACGGCGTCTGCCAGCGGCGTATCGAGCTCCGCGTGGGAGGCCCGCACCCAGGACTGCACCTCCGCGTGATGCTCGGGCGAGGGAGTCGGGTAGATGTACACGCAGCCGATCACGTCGCCGCCTGCCGAATCCAGCACGGTGAAGGTGAAGCCTCGGCGTGCCGTGAAGTCGGCAGCGTGGCGTTCGAGGTCCTGCCGGTTGCGTTCGGGGGTCATGCCCTCGGGTGGCGGCCTGGAGCCGTCGGGGTAGCCGGGGGTGGCGCGGATGTGCGCGACGCTCGAGGTCCAGGCGGCGAGATCGGCCTCGTTGTGCTGGGGACCGAGCGGCTCGAGCCGGAAATGCTCGCGCACAAGAGAGGTGGGCGGCACGAAATCGGCGGGGACGAAGGCGTCGGGGTCCATGTCCCGACCGTAACCGCGGCCCGTCATCGCGGCCACGGGTTTTCCGCGCGGCCCGCGGCACGTACGGTGCAGGGAGCCCGCCCCTCTCGTGACAAGGAAGCCCTGTGGCTCTTCTGCTCCGCCTCTCCGGTCCCGCAATCGCGCTCGGCGCGGTGCTGATCATCGTGACCGTCTCGTTCGGCGACGGGATCGGGCCGCTGTACCTGGCGGGCGTTTCGCTGCTGGTGCTGGGGATGGCGGGGCAGGTGCTGCGTGCTCGCCGCCAGCGCCCGACCCAGGAGCGGGAGCCGCTGCTGATCGGGACGCCCGTGGCCGGGCGGTGGCGGGGCCTGAACTCCCCCGCCTCGAAGGTCCCCTCGCACATGCACGGCCTCGCCCAGACCTACGCCCTAGACATCACGCACGAGCCGCCGGGCGCCTCACCGCGGGCGATGGACTGGCTGTGGCCGCAGATGCGCCGCCCGCAGGAGTTCCCGTCCTTCGGCAGGCCGGTGCTCGCCCCCTTCGACGGCGTGGTGGTCGCGGCGCGAGGGACGAGCCGGGACCATCTCACGCGCCTGTCCCCGCTGGGGCTGATCGTCATGCTCCTCGAGGGCTTCGTACGCAGCCTGGGCGCGCCCCGGCATCTGCTGGGCAACCATGTGCTGCTCCGCGTGGACGCCGACGACAGCACGCCCGACGACACCGTGGTGGCCGTGCTGGCGCACCTGCGTCGCGGCTCGCTGCAGGTGGCGGCCGGCGAGCGGGTGGTCGCGGGGCAGCAGATCGCCGAGTGCGGCAACTCCGGCAACTCCTCGGACCCGCACGTGCACTTCCAGCTGATGGACAGCCCAGACATCACCACCGCGCACGGCCTGCCGTTCGAGTGGGAGTACCGCGGCGAGGACGGTGCTCCGAGGCGAGGGGTGCCGGCGAACGAGGAGCTGTTCGTGGTGGAATGACCGGAAAAGGGCGGAGTCATCGCGCCGGACCTGCCACGGAGTCTAGGCACCAGGCGGTCGCCCTGTCGTCACTGCCGCTCAGCTCACGGCCCCAGCGGTATCCCCAGCCCGGTCCAGAGCAGGAAGAAGAGCATCCACACCACGCCCATCCCGAGGGCCATCGGGATGGTCATCGAAGCCAGCGTTCCGATGCCCGCGCTGGGGATGTACTTCTTCAACAGTGTCACCACCCAGAGGAAGTAGGGGTTGATCGGATTCGTCGGGTTCATCGAGCTGTCACCGATGCGGTAGGCGGTCTGCGTGGTCTCGGGATCGATGCCGACGCTGAAGAGCATCGGTACCAGCACCAGCCCGACCATCGCGTACATCGCCGCGCCGCCCAGTGTGGTGAGGTCGAGGATGGCGACCACAACGATGATCAGGGCGAGTAGCAGCGGGATCGGCATGTCCACGTTCTGCAGCCAGGTGGAGCCCTCGATGGACATCACCTGGGCGAGGTTCGTCCATTTGAAGTAGACCGTGAACTGGGAAATGATGAAGAACAGCACGATCATCGGGGCCAGCTCTACGACGCCGTGAGCCATGAACTTCGGCAGGTCCTTCTGCAGAGAAGCCATCTTCCCCGAGACCAGCCCGTAGACCACCCCAGCTGCCATGAACATAGTGGCGCTGATCGCTGCGATACCCGCGAAGACCGGCGCCCCCTCGAGGGACCCCTCTGCAGTGCGCAGCGGCGACCAGCTGGGGATGATCGAGATCAGCAGGAGCGCCAGGAATCCGAACAACACCACGGTGGCGAGCGCGACGGCACGGCGCTCTCGCGGCGTCTTGGACTCGCCGCTGCGGTCGAGATTCTGGAAATAGTCCGGCAGCTGGTCGATGGGCCCAAGCGCGGCGACTCGCTTGTCGATGATCAGCTCCGTGATGCCCGAGAGCACGAGCGCCAGCACCAATGAAGAAGCCGCTGTGAAGAAGAGGGTGTCGATCGGGCTGACGTGGTAGCCGGGTTCAATGAGCTGGGCAGCCTCGGTGGTCAGGCCCGCAAAAGTGGCATCCGACGGGGTGACGGACGGCGCTGCGGCATAGGCCGCTCCGGCGGAGACGTAGGCGAGCACGAGACCGGTGATCGGGTTGCGGCCGACCAGGTAGAAGGCGATCGCTCCCAGCGGGGCCATGATCACGTACGAGGCGTCGCCTGCGACGTGCGCGATCATCGCAAGGTAGGAGACGGCGAAGGTCACGAGCTTCTTAGGGACCTTCTGCACCACGCCCATGAGCAGTGCCTGCAAGTATCCGCTCTGGGTCGCGACGGAGACGCCGATCATGATCACCAGCACGGTGCCGAAGGGGCTGAAGGTCATGAAGTTGTCCAGCGAGGTCTCGACCGCCATGCGGATGCCTTCGATGGACAACAGGCTGCGCACCTCAACACGCTCTCCGGCAGCATCCACGGCCCCGGCCCCGAAGGCCGCCAGGGTGGCGCTCGCAACTGCGACAGCGAAAATGAGAGCGGCGAACAGGAACAGCGGATGCGGGATCTTGTTGCCCACCACCTCGATGGTGTTGAGGAACTTCGCCAGGATCCCCGTGCCTCCGCCGGAAGTTGGTGGTCGCTCGGACGGAGCGTCGGCGTCTTTGTCGAGCTCTGCAGTCATCGGTCAGCCTTTCTGGAATCTGTAAGGTCGGAAATCCACGAGCTCGGGGACATCCGTGCCCCGCAGCTCTTGGTGCACGCACTGCGCGAGGTACGGGGCGAGGGTGACTCCGCTGTGGGTGAGGACGACGTACACGCCCTCGGTGAGCCAGCCGCAGACGGTCCGCCCATCACGCGGCCAGACCCGTGGCCCGATCCGTACGCTGCGGGCTCTGATCTCGCCAAGTTGCGGCACCAGGGCCTGCGCCCTCGCGAGCAGAGTTGCGGGGAGGTCGAGCAGCTCGGGGTCCGAGAGTGAGAACGAGGCTGCGGTGGCGTGGTCGGCGATCACCGCTCCCCCATCCCTGGTAGGGCGGAGGGAGACCCCGTGGGAGCGCAGCACCGAGGTGGGCAGATTCTCCAGCGGGAAGGTTTCGATACTGAGGCCGACGTGCTCGCTCTCCGCCCCGTCCTCGAGCAAGGAGAGTCCGGGGCACAGTCCGTCGATCAGAGCGGGTGCCCCATTTCCATTGGCGATGACCACCTGACGGGCACGGAGCACCCGACCGTCGGCCAAGGTGACGCTCGGGCCGTCGGTCGACGTGGTCACCGCAGTGGCGGCGAGCGGTGCCAGCACCCGCCCCGCAGGCAGGGCCGCGAGTGAGGCGTGAACCTGATGGCCGACGTCCACCCATCCCTCGCGGGGAAACAGAGTGCCCCCGGTGATCTCTGCGGACAGCTCCCGGTCAGCGAGGTCCGCAGCGGTGAGGGACACCGCTGGGGCACGGCCGTCGAGGTCGTCGTATTTCGCGTCGGCGGCGCCGCCCTCGTATACCGAGCCTGCACCGAGGTGGCCTCCGGTCTCGACTTCGAGGGCACCAGTGGGGTGGAACCACGGGGCTTCGCCGGCGTCGTGCTGGCGGTGATGTGCCTCGAGCCCCATCAGGTTCAGTTCCCGGTAGGAGCGCGGGGTCTTGTCCGTGCTCGCGTTCACCCAGGCGAAGCTGATCTCGGAGACGGCACGGCCGGGGATGTGGGCGTCGACCACGAGGCAGTCCACGCCGCCGCGGCGCAGCTCGAGCGCAATCGCGGCGCCGATCACGCCGGCGCCGATGACGATCACGTCAACCTGCTCGGCTGTCTCCGTCAGTTCGGTCGCTACCTCGGATGCTGCTGCAGTGACGGGTTCAGACATGATCCGCCGTCTCCCGTACCGCGGCGTCGTAACCGCTGGCTGCGGCTACGCCCATCGCGCCCTCATAGGAGCCCTGGGTATTCGCCATGACGCGCTCGAGGTCCCAGGTCATCTCCCGAACGCAGTGTTCGTCGAGGATCTGGACGATCTCACGCAGCTGGTGCAGCGCCGGGTAGAGGGCGCTCGTGATCACCGGGCCGTTGACGTTGATGTCGGGCTCACCGAAGGCGACTGCGTCAGCGACGATCTGGGAGGCGGCCTGGATGCCGAAGGAGTACTGGATGACCATATTGGGGATCACCGGGTTGACCTTCCCGGGCATGATCGAGGAACCGGCCTGGGTCCGGGGCAGGTGCAGTTCACCGAGTCCGGCGCGGGGTCCCGAGCTGAGCACGCGCAGGTCCTGCGCGACCTTCCGCAGGATGAGCGCAGCGCGGGCGGCTGCATGGGCGACCTCGGCGTAGGAGTCGCTGTGGGCGAAGGCGTCGATGAGGTTCGGCGACTGCTCGAGGTCGAGCCCGGTGGATTCCCGCAGCTCGGCGATCGCGAGCTCGGCGAACTCCGCGCTGCTGCCGACGCGGGTGCCGAGCACGGTGCCGCCCAACGGGATGCGCAGCATAGTGGTGGCCGCATGGCGGAGCCCTGCGGCGAGGCGGTCCATCGCGTCGGCCTGCCCGCGGTGGGTGGCGGAGATCGGGACCACGACCGCGTCCTGCCAGACGGTACGTCCCAGGCGCTCGACGCCGTCGAACTCGGCGGCCTTCGCGCGATAGGTCTGGGCGAGGCGTTCGAGCTGCTCGGCCGCGGCGATCGTGAGCGGGTGCAGGGTCAACTTGAGCGCGGTCGGGTAGACATCGTTCGAGGATTGGGCGCGGTTGACATGATCGTTCGGGTGGACCGGTGTCTCGCCGTCGGCGCTGTCGCGATTGGCGGCGAGCGCGATCGCCTC
This sequence comes from Brachybacterium sp. AOP29-B2-41, assembly GCF_052378395.1. Taxonomy (NCBI): domain Bacteria; kingdom Bacillati; phylum Actinomycetota; class Actinomycetes; order Micrococcales; family Dermabacteraceae; genus Brachybacterium; species Brachybacterium sp. AOP29-B2-41. The sequence continues at coordinate 34,821 of NZ_JBQSXR010000023.1, read as the reverse complement.
ATTGGCGTTCATGTTCGAGGCGGTGCCGCCGCCGGCAGCGATGATCGGCAGCGCGAAGGAGCGGTGATTCTCACCTGCGATGAGCTCGTCGCAGGCGCCGATGATCCGGGCGGCGAGCGCCGGGTCCAGGGCACCGAGATGCTGGTTCGCGAGCGCCGCGGCGCGCTTGATCCGTGCAAAGGAGACCACCAGCTCCGGGTAGTCGTACAGGTGCTGGGCGACCACCGGGGAATGGGCGAGGGAGCGCGCAGTCGTCGCTCCCACGGGGCTCTGGACTTCGGTCACTTGAGCGGCCTTTCTCTAAACTCCGCCACACCGAGTGGTGCGGATCACGTCGAGTCAGGCTAGGCCTGACCTGCACAGATCTCACTCGTCAACGGCACAGACTCTTCGACGTCCGTTTGCGTTTTGTGCAAATACAGGCAGTACGCCGACCGTCAGGAAGGGCCCTGGGAGCGCAGGGCGACCATGATCTCGAGGATGCCGTCGGCAGTGAGCGGATCACTTCCCGTCAGCTCACGGATCCGGCCCAGGCGGTAGCGGACGGTGTTCGGCTGGAGGTGGAGATGCTCCGCGGTGAGCTTCGCGTTGAAGTTCGTGTGGAGGAAGATGCGGGCGGTGAGCAGTAGGTCGCTGCCGTGCTCGCGGTCGTACTGCTCGAGGGCGCCGACGACGTCGCCGCGCAGCGCGTCCGCGAGTTCGCCATGGCGGAAGATTCGGTTCAGCCGCGCGTCCCGGGCGGTGTACGCCCGGTGCTCGGCGACGCCCGGGGCGATGCTCATCCCGGTCAGGGCGCTGCGGTAGCCGCGGCCGATCGCGCCGGTGCCCGTGAGTGCCCCGCTGATGCCCACGGAGAAGCCCGGAACTTGCGTGGCCACGGCGTGCGCCACCTCCTCCGCCTCGGCAAGGGCGTGGTCGCCGAGCGTCGTGATGAGCACGACGTCGTCATGGCGAATGCCATTGGCGACGACGAAGAAGGGGGCCCGTTCGAGCATCCGCACGGACTCGAGCAGCGCCAGCTCAAGATCCTGCTGCCGCGGAGCGCGCTTGCCCCGATGCCGCAGCACCATCACCACATGCGGCTCCTCAAGATCTATCTGCAGGGTGATGAGCACGCGGGCTACGAAGTCGTCCGACTCCTGTGTGGAGACGAGCGCATCGAGCAGATCGGGGCGCAGGCGCTGCCCGGAGGTGCGAGAGCCGGCAGTCTCCTCGAGATAGATCCGCGAGACGGCCTCACGGGCCGTCTCGAGGTGCGTGGCGAGATGGGAGGCCACGCGAAGCGCCATCGCCGGCTCTATCTCGCCCCGCCCCTGGGAGAGCTCCGTCCAGAACTCCTCGGCCCACAGCTCGTAGTAGCGGATCAGCGACTGCACGGAGACGCCCTGCCGGATCCGACGCACAGTGCTGTTGCGAAAGATCTCCTGGCTGGGCTCGATGCTCGCCTCGAGGGACGAGCGGATGAACTCTGTGTGCCAGCGGGTCATCGGCCGCACATCGGAGTCGATGACGTCCTCCGGCAGCGCGCGCAGATCGGGGATCTCGGCGAGCGAGCGCTCGAGCACACGCTCGATCAGCGCGTCACGATCCAGCTCGTCCAGAGCGAAATATCGGATCGGCATGCCGGGAAGTGCCCCCTCGGGACGTCGTCGTGGTGGGTGGGGCCGCATCCTGCGGGCGACGCTTCGGCGGGCCGGCCATGGCAGGAGGGATCAGTTTTCGGAGAGTCTGGCCCATTGGGGCGGGTGGGCGCATTGTGGTCCAACACGTGAGGACACCTCACCCTGCCCCCTGCGCACACCCCCGGCACCTGCAGTTCCATTGGCATCACCAGCATCCGACGCGCGAGCATCCGCCACTGCTGGTCTGAGCCCTTACGCACGGATCGGCGTTCTTACTCGCAAAACCGATGGGATTTTCGACAAGCCCGACATCCACTGGATCAAGTCCAGGGGGAGCACACGTGCGGTGTCGCCGCACCTCGGTCACGGATTCGCCGGAGCTCACTGGGGGACTGCTCCCCATCGCACTCAGCGAGGGCGGGCCCGGCACTATTCCGTCTGTGGAGTCCAGAGGTTCCACGTCTCCACGACCTCGGTCAGATGCTCTCGCATCGACTCCGCGGCAGCGTCCGTGTCGTGAGCAGCGATGGCCTCGGCGATCTTTCGGTGGGCGGCGGCCACCGTGGTGAGGCGCTGCGGGTCCATCGAGAAGGTGGCGACCCGGGTATCGAGCAGTGACCGTCCTAGCGCGTCGAGCATGATCACGAAGTAGCTGTTCTGGGAGGCGACGGCGATGTTGCGGTGGAAAACGGCATCGTTGCGCGAAGCGTCGACGAGATCGTCGACGGTCAGGGATTCCAGCTCGTCGCACAGGGCGAGCAGCTCGGCGATCTGCTCGTCGGTGATGTTCTTCGCGGCCTGGGCGCACATGGCGGGCTCGAGGGCATATCGGACCTCGTGAAGGTCGAGATAGCGCAGGTCCGGCTCGCCTCGAAAGTAGAAGTCGAAGATCTCGGCGACGTCCTCGATGGTGGTAGTGCCGACGATCAACCCAGAACCAGGCACAGAGGTGACCAACCCTTTGGCAGTGAGGGTCTTCACGGCCTCACGGATCACGGTGCGGGAGACGGAGAAGTGCTCGCACAGCTCACGCTCGGAGGGCAGGGAATCGCCGGGGCGCATCTTGCCGGCATCGATCAGTTCACGCAGCTGCTGTGCAACCTGGTCGGAGAGCCGCGGCTGGCGCACCAGCGGGCTCGCCGCGGGCAACGAATGACCCGGCTCCTGCATACACCCACCCCCTGTGTCTCCACGGCAGTCTACAAGGGCTCGAGAGCCCGCCGAGGCTCCGCTGAGGTCGCTCCAGCGCACCGCTTGCGCCAACTGGTATGACCGGATACTCTCCTACCGGATGCAGCCCGGTGGGCTGAATTCGCTGATCAAAGAAGCTCAACGAGGGGGCCCAGTGCGCGGTATACGTTTCGAAGTCGAGGGGCGAGCCCACGTCGTCCCCCTGCCTGAGCCCGTCCCCGGGCCCGGCGAGGTGGTCGTGAAGGTGACGTCGACCGGAGTGTGTGGATCGGATCTCTCCGCCCTCAGCGGCACGCACATCTTCCGCAGACCACCGCTGATCTCCGGCCACGAGGCCGGCGGCATCGTCCACGCCGTGGGCGAGGGCGTCACCGACGCACAGCCCGGCGACCGGGTCGTGATCGACCCGCAGCGCGTCTGCGGCAGCTGCGAGAAATGCCGTACCGGTCGCTACCACCTCTGCCCGAGCAAGCAGATGCTCGGCATCAGCGAATGGGACGGTTCCTTCGCGGATCTGGTCGCCGTACCCGAGTACACCCTGATCCCCGCACCCGCGGAGGTGAAGGACGAGCACCTGGCTCTGGCTGAGCCGATCGCCGTCGCCGCCCATGCCGTGGGCCGGGTGGATCTGGGCTCGGTGAGGCGGGCGCTGGTGCTCGGCGGCGGCACCATCGGCTCGCTGATCGCCCGGGTGCTGAGCACCCGCGGTGTGGAGACGGTGGACGTGGTCGAGCCTCGCGAGTTCCTCGCCCCCACCTTGATCGAGATGGGCGCAACCTCGGTCCACACACCGAGCACCTTCAAGACCGGCCCCGACGCCCTCTATGACGCCGTGTTCATCGCCGCCGGCGTGCCCGCACTGCTGGAGACCGCCTTCGAGTCGGTCGCCACCGGAGGCACCATCGTGCAGGTCGCGGTGTTCAAGACCGGTCACACCGTTCCCGTCGGCGAGCTGCAGGTCAAGGAGATCTCCTTCCTGGGCACCGCGATGTACGTGCGCGAGGACTTCATCGAGGCACTGGAGATCCTGGCCCGGTACCCGAAGCTCGCAGAGCTGCTGGTCACTCGCACCACGTCCCTCGAAGAGGGCGCGGAGCTGATCACCACGATGGCAGCGGAGGGTCCCGGGGACATCCTGAAGCTGGTGATGGTGCCATGAGGACCTTCACCACGATCCTGGACCGGCTCGAGAAGATCCTGTTCGTCCTCGCGGCGCTGACCATCACGGTCATGGTCGGGGTCATCCTGCTGCAGGTCTTCCTGCGCTACGTTCTGAACAACCCCACCAGCTGGTCCGAGGAAGTCGCGACTCTCGGCTTCGTATGGTGCGTCATGCTGGCGATCCCGCTGGGCGTGCGCCATCAGGAACACATCTCCATGGAGTTCCTGGTGCAGCGCCTGGCCGGTGCCCGCTGGCGGTGGGCGCAGATTCTGCTGAACGCCGTGGTCGGCGCAACCTTCGTGGCCATCGGCGCCGCCGCGTTCGGACTGTTCGATTCGGCTGCCCGCCAGGTGCTGCCCGGCCTCACCATGGCCACAGGGGCAGGCATCCCGCTGTTGATCATGTACCTCGCCCTGCCCATCGGCTGCTTCGCTGCCGGGCTCTACGCCCTGGAGCGCATCGTGCTCCTGGCCCGTGGTGAGATCCAGCAGAGTTCGCCGGAGCTCACCCACACTCCGGAAGAGGAGATGATCTGACATGGGGTACGTACTGATCGGAGGGTTCATCCTCCTGATCGTGATCGGTCTGCCGATCGCGATCGCCATCGGACTGGCCTCCCTGCTGGGGCTGGGGATCTTCACCGATGTGCCACTGGCACTCGCCTCACAGCGGATGCTCTCCGGGCTGCGGTCATTCCCGCTGCTGGCCATCCCTTTGTTCGTGCTGGCCGGAGCCATCATGAACGCCGGCGGCATCACGCGGCGCCTGATCGATTTCGCCTACGCCCTGGTGGGCCCGATGAAGGGCGGCCTCTCCGCCGTCAACGTCGTCACCAACATGGTCTTCGGCGGAATCTCCGGATCCGCGGTGGCCGATGCGGGCTCCGTCGGCCGCGTGCTGATCCCACAGATGAAACAGCGTGGGTACTCCCCCGGCTACGCCGCATCGGTCACGGCCACCGCCTCCACGATCGCGCTGGTGATCCCCCCTTCGATCACGCTGATCCTGTACGGCGTGACCGCCGAGGTCTCGATCTCGGATCTGTTCTTCCATGGCCTCTACATCGGCCTCGGCTTCGGGGCGGTGTACATCGTCACCGGCTGGCTGATCGCCAAGAAGCGCAACTACCCCTCCGAAGCGCGGATGAGCGGGCGGGAAGCACTTGCGGCACTGGGCAAGGCACTGCCGTCGCTGTCGATCCCGGTCGTGGTGCTGGGCGGTATCCGCATCGGCGCATTCACCGCGACCGAGGGAGCGGCAGTGGCAGTGCTCATCGCGCTGCTGCTGGCCGGAGTCGTCTATCGCGAACTCACCGTGGCGAAGATCAAGGAGGTGTTCCGGGAAACCTTGATGCTGGTCGCGGCGATCATGATGATCATCGCGATGGCGCAGATCTATTCGTGGGCGTTGGTGGTCGGGAACATCCCGCAGAGCATCTCCGCAGTGATCCTGGATATCACCTCGAACCCCTACGTCATCTTGCTGCTGATCAACCTGCTGCTGCTCGCGGTGGGATCAGTGATGGAGGGTAACGCCGCGATCATCATCTTCACCCCGATCCTGCTGCCGGTGATCACTGCCGCCGGCATCGACCCCGTCCACTTCGGGCTGATCGTGGTGATCAACCTGGCGATCGGCCTGATCACCCCACCGGTGGGCATCTCCTTGCTGATCACCACCAAGATCGCAGGAATCTCCATGGAGAAGAGCCTCCGAGATCTCCTCCCCTGGTTGGGCACTGCTCTCGGCCTGCTGATGGTGGTCAGCTACACCCCCTTGCTCTTCGGTCTGTACTGATCCGATGACCGTGAAAGGAAACGTCATGCGACGTATGTCCCGGAGGTCGCTGCTGACCTCTCTGGCCGTCGGCACCACCGCCACGGCCCTCGCCGGCTGCGCGAGAGGCACAGCCAACCCTTCCCCGTCAGTGCTGCGGCTCGGACACACCTACGGTGGGGGCAGCCTGCAGAACCGCGCCTCGGACATGTTCGCCGAGGAGGTCGCTGAGCGCTCCGGCGGGGCAATCACCGTTGAGGTGTTCCCCTCCGGCCAGCTCGGCAGCTGGGAGGACATGCAGGAGGCCACCGAGATCGGTGCGATGCACTTCGTGATCGAATCGGTGGGCTCCCTGGAGCGGTACTCCACGCTCGCCTCCATAGAAGGCCTGCCGTTCCTGTACGACTCGGAGGAGCAGTTCCTGTCCGTCTGGGACGGGGACCTGGGCACGCGAATGATCCAGGAGATTCGGGAGGACAGCGGGTTCTTGCTGCTCGGTGACATGTACCGCGGCCCGCGAGTGCTGAACTCGATGCGTGCCGTGGAGTCGCTGGAGGACGCGGCCGGGCTGAAGCTGCGAGTGCCCACCCAACAGACGTACATCGACACCTGGCGGATGCTGGGGGCGGCCCCCACTCCCCTGGCGTTGACGGAGGTGTTCGCGGCGATCGAGCAGGGCGCGATCGACGGGCAGGAGAACCCGATCGACGTCGTCCGCTTCAACTCGTTCTTCGAGGTGGCCCCCTTCGTGACCAACACGAACCACCTCTACGGGAACTTCCACTTCCAGACCTGGGGAGATACCTACGACAACTGGGACGACGCCACCCGCCAGGTGGTCGACGACTCCATCGCAGAGGTCTCGGCGTGGTATCGGCAGACCTCCATCGACGAGACGGCGGAGAACGTCGAATTCCTCGAAGAAGCCGGCGTGGAGTTCTTCGAGATCGACGCTCCGAAATGGCGGGAGGCGATCCTGCCGATGTACGACCAGGCGGATCCGACGGTGCAGTCATGGGTCGAGGAGATCCAAGGCAGCTGACCCCGGCAGTTGACCCCAGCAGCGAGACGATCCAGCAGCAGGAATGGAGAAGAGGAGATGGCGTTGAAGGTTGCCGCAGTAGCGGATGACGTGACCGGTGCGACGGACCTGGCGGGGTCATGGCGCAGCCGAGGCCTGCGCACCGTGGTGGTGCTCGGCGAGCCCACCGCGGGTGACGAGCAGATCACCGGGCCGATGGACGCGGTCGTGTTCGCGGTGAAGATCCGCTCGGTCCCGCCCGCGGCCGCGCAGCAGGTCGCCGAGCGGATGGGCACCCACCTCGCCACTCTCGAGGGCGTGCAGGTCTACGACAAGTACTGCTCGACTTTCGACTCCACCTCCGAGGGGAACATCGGCCCGATCGCCGATGCTCTCGCTGATGCCGTGGGGGCGCAGCGTGCCGTGGTGGTCCCCTCGATGCCGGCGAATGGCCGCACCGTCTATCAAGGGCATCTGTTCGTCCATGATCAGCTGCTCTCCGAGAGCCCGATGCGCAACCACCCGCTGAACCCGATGCAGGATTCCAATGTCGTGCGCCTGCTGCAGGCACAGACCTCGCGCACGGTGGGAATGATCCCGCTGGCCACTGTGCGCGCGGGAGCCCCCGCCCTGCGGGAGGCGTTGGATGGCGCGCAGGCTGAGGGGACCTTCTATGTGGTCATCGATGCGATCGACGACACCGACCTGGAGATCATCAACGCCGCCACCGCAGATGACGTGCTGGTCACCGGCGGGTCAGGCTTGGCACTCGGAGCGCCGGCCACCCGCGCCCGACCCGCGCCGATCCGCACGGTCAGCGGGCATCGTCTCATCCTCGCCGGCAGTGCCTCGACGGCCACCCGCCGCCAGATCGGTATCGGGGAGAATGCCTATCCGTCGCAGGCTCTGGACCTTTCCCGGGTCGCTCAGGATCCGGACGTCCTGGCCGAGGAGCTGATCGCCTGGGCGCGCGAGCAGTGGGAGCTGGACCCGGCGCGACCGGTGTTGATCCACTCCGCCGCGGGAACTCTCTTGGACTCCTCGCCCACTCGCGAGCAGTCCGAGGGGGTCGAGGCGACGATGGCGGCTCTGGCACGACGTGCCTACGACAGCGGTGTGCGGCAGTTCTTGATCGCCGGTGGCGAGACGTCCGGCTCCGTCATCTCGGGCCTGGGCATCCGCTACCTCGAACTCGGCGAGGAGGTGGACCCGGGAGTCTCCTGGGTGCACGGCACTGCTCCGGCCGCCGACGAAGACAGCAGCGGCCGCGACTGCAATCTGCTGCTGAAGTCAGGGAACTTCGGCAGCGATGACTTGTTCATCTCGGCATGGGAGGCACTGTGAGCACTGCAGAGGAACTCGCCCGGCTGGGCAGGCGACTGGTCGAGCTGGGGCTGTCCCGCGGCACGGCCGGGAACATCTCGATCCGCGAATCGGGCGGCACAGTAGTGGCCAGCCCCAGCGGGACCGATCTCGGTGCCCTCGATCCCGCACAGCTGAGCGTGCTCACGTCGACGCCCTCCGGCGCCCTGGAGCAGGTCTCCGGCGCGAAGGCGTCGAAGGAGGTGCCGATGCATGCTGCGATGTACCGACGATTCGGCGCGGGCGTGGTGGTCCACACCCATTCGTTCCATGCGGTGCAGAGCTCCTGCCTGCCGCCGTGGACCCCGTACTGCGCGATCCCGCCGTACGCCCCCTATTTCGCGATGAAGATCGGGAACCTCCCGCTGATCCCCTACCGGCATCCCGGAGATCCCGCCCTCGGTGAACTGATCGACGAGGCGGACCTGGAGTTCCGCGCCGCTCTGCTGGCCCACCACGGGCTGGTGCTGTTCGCCGAGACCGTGGACGAGGCGATCGCGGCCACGGTGGAGCTGGACGATGCCTGCCGGCTCGCGGTGAGCCTCGCGCAGATCCCGCAGGCACGCGCGCTGGAGGAGGAGGCCGTCGCAGAGCTGGCAGCACGGAACGGGCGACCGTGGGGGCCTCGAATCACGTCATCCTGAGGAGGCTCGTCGCAGAGGGGAAGGGGCCACTCAGCTGTGCTCCGTCATCTGTACCAGAGCTTCCACCGCGGGCACCAGAGTTGCTCTGGATGCCATCCCGAAGACGTCGATGGTGGGGACCATGACCGTCGGAAGCTTCGTCGATGGCAGAGCAGCCAGCGGCCCTGCGATCAGCGCTGCGGCCGGCCGAGCTGCCGCCGCAGCACGCTCGATGTACTCGATCTCGGTGGGCGATGGCCCTGCCTGCCCGTAGCTGACCGCCAGCACGGCGTCCACCTCCTCGGTCTGCTCGACCCGGATGCGCCGCACCTCGCACTCGGCGACGACCTCGAGCGTCGACAGCAGGGAGAGGGGCGGCGCGTCGGTGTCCCTCGGAGAGTCGACGAGCACTCCCAGCACTGAGGCTGGCTCGAGCCGCAACGGAAGCTCACCGCCCGGGTCATGGCGCTCGAGCAGCTGGGGAAGGCGGATGTCCGTGTAGGTTCCGGTGTCCTCCGAGGGCAGGGGCCCTGGGTCCGGCACCGCGCGCTGCGACGCACGCACCACCCTGACGAAGGCGGTGTGCACTGCGGTCTCGTCGATCGCCCCAGTGGCATAGAGGCGCTCGAGCTCGTCGAGCAGTGGATCGACCTCATCGGGCCAGCAGCGGATGTTCATGACGTCGCATCCGGCGTGAAGGGAGGAGACGAACGCCTGGGCATATCCGGCCTTGTCGGCGACCGCCGCCATGCGCAGGGAGTCGGTGACCAGGAGGCCCTCGAAGCCGAGCTCGCCGCGCAGCAGGTCGGTGCAGATCTCTCGGGAGAAGGTGGCGATCTCGTCGATCCCCAGCTCCGGCAGGAGCAGGTGGGCGGTCATGAGGCTGGCGACCCCGGCGTCGATGACTCTGCGGAACGGTTCGAGGTGGATGCTCTCGTGATCAGCCCGGTCTCTGGAGACGATCGGCAGCCCGAGGTGCGAGTCGACCTCGGCATCACCGTGGCCCGGGAAGTGCTTCGCGGCGGCGAGGACCCCCGCTCTCTGCAGTCCGCGCACGAAGGCGACACCGTGCTCTGCCACGGTGTCGGGATCGCTCCCGAAGGCACGCACCCCGATCACCGGATCGTGCACGGCAGTGCGCACGTCGATCACCGGCTGGAACACCCAGTCATATCCCGTGGCGGCGAACTCCCTGCCGACCGTTCTGCCCACCGATTCTGAGAGTGCCGGATCGGCGATTCCGAGCGCGGCAGCGTACGGCACATCCGTACCGCCGGTGCGCGTGGTGTAGGAGAGGCCACGTTCAGCATTGGCGCCGATCAGCACCGGGATTCCACTGTGCTCGGCGCTGAGCCGATGGATCTCCGCATTGAAGTCCCTCGCGACCGTGGGCCCGGCCGGGCCCTCCCGTTCCAGCAAGGGTGGTCCGTGGACTGCGCCGATTCCTGCCCGGAGCACCTCGATGGTCCGCTCGGTGGGAGCCCCGCGTGAGTCCATGTCAGACCGGATCAACAGCAATCGGGCAAGGCGCTCCCGAGGGGTGGCGCCATCCCAGCTGCGATCAGCGTGCTCGTCGAATTGGACTGTCATCGGGGTCCTCCCGGATTCCTCGGTGGACCCTCACCGTAGATTCTGAAACCAATTTTTACAACCGGTTGCAGAATGCACGCCCAGCCTCTACCGTGACGCACAGCACTACTATGCAACCGGTGGAGGGAGCCGTCCGTGGCGACAGTAGATCGAGACGAACTCGTATCGATCCTCCGCAGCGCCGTCTATGGGGAGGGTCCGGCACAGCCGGTCTCACTGCAGGTGAGTATCCATTCCACGGCGATCGGTCTCGGAGGCACTGCTCGCGTGCGTAATCTGCTGCTCGAGCTCTCCACCCCGCAGGGAGTACATCCCCTGCTCCTGACCGTGTTCACTCCGGCTGCCACCGATTCTGTCCCGCTGATGGTGGGCTTGAACTTTCGCGGCAATCACACCGTCAGTACCGATCCCTCGATCGCCGTGCCGTCGGAGGTTCCCGGGCCACTGCACTACGACCGCTTCACCGAAGATCCGCAGCCGAGGGGCTCCTATGCCTCACGGTGGCAGGTGCCGACGCTGATAGAGCACGGTGTCGGCCTGGCCACCGCGTGCTATCTCCAGCTCGGGCCGGATTCTTCCGCACTGCGCACCACCGGCGCCTTTCCTCTGCTGCAGGGTTCTGGCGCGACGGACTGGGGCGGGATCGGACTGTGGGCGTGGGTGATGCAGCGCATCCTCGACGTGCTGCGCGAGCACTCCCTCGGCAGCGAGCACATCGCCTTCGGCCATTCACGCCTCGGCAAGACGGCGCTCTGGGCAGCGGTGCAGGACGAGAGGTTCGCCGGCGTGATCGCGAACAATTCAGGGTGCATGGGGGCGTCGATGTCAACCGCCTCGGGTGCTGAGACCCCAGAGCTGATGGCGGAGGTTCGCCCGTACTGGTTCAGTGAGGACTTCCCGCAGCGCGTCCAAGAAGGTCCTTCTTGGCCCGGCGCGGACGAACTGCTCTCCGCGATCGCCCCTCGCCCCGTCTATGTGGCCAGCGCTGCGGACGATGCCCCGGCAGATCCCGCCGGGGAACTTGCAGCTGTGGAGAGCGCCCGTGAACGCGCACCAGAGGGAACGTTCGGCCACCACCAGCGCGACGGGCCGCACGACGTCACCGCCATCGACTGGGAGCACTTTCTGACGTTCTTCGATACCGCTGTGAGCACCGCCGCTCGAGCGGCCCAGGCACCGCCGACGAGAGGCAGCCCAATGCCCTGACACTCCGGTCTCCGCCCATATCTCCACCCTCCGCTTCGACGAATCCCCCCGGTCCACCACCTGCAAGGAAGCAGTGATGACGACACGCTGGATCAAGAACCTGACCGCCCTCCTCGCGGGCGCCGCACTCGCACTCGGCGCCGCCCCCGCCCTCGCCACGCCCTCCGAACCCGCACCTGCACCTGCACCTGCGCCAGTCGCTGCTGCACGCTCCGGCACCCCTCACCACACCACCATGCTGGGAGACTTCGCCGCCCCGATCTACCACGAGGAGACCTCCCCCGAAGGTGTGAAGCTGGTGAACGCCGAGGCGACCCTCGATGCGCTCGAAGAGGCCAAGGTCAACACCTACGCGTACCCGATCTTCGGGCTCCCCCACTACGGGGACGGCACCGCCGGCCCGCTCGAGATCACCCAGTCGCAGTGGGACCGGATGCCTGAGTTCGCCGATGCCGCCGCCGAGCGGGGCATCGACGTCTACCCGTACCTGGTGCCGCCGTCGATCGGAGCCCTGGACACCAGCGTCCCGCGCCCGGAGCAGGAACCCGGGATCGCGCCGTTCGGCTGGGACTACATCGCCTGGGCCGAGGAGACCGCGAAGCTCTCGAAGGAGCATCCGAACATCGGCGGTCTCTTCATCGACGACTTCGACTCCAACACGCTATATCACCACAGCCCATACAGCTTCGCGTTCACCCCGGAGTACGTGGAGCAGATGTCCGCCGCGGCGAAGCAGCACAACCCGGACTTCACGATCCACGGAGTGGTCTACTACCAGTCACTCGAAGTCGCGTCACATTTCCGGGGTGCTCTGGACGGCGTCGTGTTCCCCTACCGTGCGCATACAGGAGACCCGGGAACCGCGGATGCGTCGAAGGTCCGCGAGGAGGGTGAGGTCTACGGCGACCTGACCCATTGCCTTTCGGGCGACACCTGCTTGCAGCTGGCGTCATTCGCGGAGGCACCTAGCAACAGTGCCGCCACCGCGAGCACGAGCGTCGATGTCACCGACGGCGAGCAGCACGAGCTCCAGATCGCGCTGAACCACGACAACTACCTGCCAACCTGTGAGGACGGATCCTGCTACCAGTTCTCGGTCCCCAACTACACCCCCACCGCCAACGGTGACTACACGGCCATCTCCCAGGAGGTGACGGTGACCGGTGACGGTCCACACCGCCTCTCCTTCTGGACCGGAGCGGTCCACGGCAGCCTGGCCGGCTATCACGTCCTCGAGGCGCTCGTGAACGGCGAGGTCGTCGCCTCACGCGACGTCAATGATCCCGCCGGCCCGAAGGGCTTCGACGTGGACGTCACCGCGCATGTGGCGGACGGCGAGACCGCGACGGTCACGTTCCGGCTCCACAACGCCAAGGGCGTAGGCAACTACGACGGTCAGATCTTCCTGGATGACATCGCGCTGACCGGGGCGGAGATACACAACGCCTCGTTCGATGATCCGGGATCGCAGGCTTGGGCGACGGAGCAGGTGGGCGAGGCCATGAGCTCCGGCTACACCGCCGGTCAGCATGTGGTCGAGCTCCTCGTCGACGAGACGGTTGCCGCCTCATTCCCCGTCGGCGGCTACACCCGGTGGAGCACGCACACGGCCGATCTCACTGACGCGCTGTCCGGTACCGATGCGGCCGAGGTCTCGGTACGCCTCCGCACAGTGGGGAACGATCATGCTCGCCACGTGTGGGTGGACGATCTGAGCATCTCCGGCACCAGCCTCGTGGGTGAAGGGTTCGATGATCTCGAGGGCTGGGCTCTCGATGAGGCCGACGGCACTTCTGCCGAGCAGGTCGAGAGCTTCGATGCTCTGTTCATGCTCTACGCCTCACGGCTCTCCAGCGACGTGCCCGGGCACCAGCCGAGCCCGGAGTACATCCGGGAGGTGCAGGCCGCCGGACTGGCGATGGTGCAGGAGCAGTTCTTCGACGGCTCGCTGATCTACGTCCTGAACCTCTCTGCACCGCTGGACCATCCGGACGGCGTGGAGCGAAGGATCATCGGCGAGCTTCACGGGGACTTCCTGGCCACCGACACCGCGACCTGCGATGTCGTGCTCACGGATGATCAGCGCAGCCTGACGGTCGAGGAGGGGCGCACCTGTGTGATCGGCGCAGACGTCCACGGGAGCACGATGGTGCACTCCGGTGCGGAGCTCACGATCATCGACTCCGAGATTCGCGGCCAGGTGACGGCCCACGGCTCGATCACGCTGTGCGGCACGGATCAAGGCGGCTCCTTGAACATCACCGGGGCCCCGGAGGTCCGGATCGGAGCCACCCCCGAGCTGTGCGCAGGGAATGCACTGCGAGGCAGCGTCACCATCTCGGACACGGCCGGAGTCTTCACCATTGCGGGCACCACCGCTCGCGGTTCCCTGGAGTGCACCGGCAACGCTCTCGCACCGGCCACGCGAGAGACCACCAACCAGATCAGCGGCGCGGCCGGTGGCCAATGCTCCGCGCTGTGATCGCCACGTCAGCTGTGTTCACCCAGTCAGAGGAGACTCCCATGACCACCACCCGACGCACACTGCTCGCCACCGGCGCGGGCCTCTCAGGACTCGCCCTGGCCGGATGCCTCAGCACCGGAGGCGGGGAGTCCGGAGGCGGCTCCGGTGAGTCCGGCGCCGCCTCGAGCGGCGGCGGAGACGACGGCCCCCTCGAGGGCAGCGTCAAGTTCTGGACGATCAACCTGAGGAAGAACTTCCAGGCCTACTTCGACCAGCTCATCGCGGATTTCGAGGATCAAAACCCGGAGGTGACCGTCGAATGGGTCGACGTCCCCGGCCAGGAGATGCAGACCAAGTACCTGGCCGCGCTGACCACGGGAGACGTTCCCGACGCGGTCAATGTCGACTCGAAGAACCTCGGCCAGCTCGCCACCACCTTCGCGGACATCGAGGGGATCTTCTCCGAGGAGGAGCTGGCGGTCTACCAGCCGGGCCTGGTGGACGGGCTGCGAGTGCAGGGCACCCTCTACGGCATCCCCTGGTACAACTCGGGCACTCTGGTGGGCGTATGGCGGAAGTCGACCATGGACGAGGTCGGTTTCGATCCCTCCAGTCCCCCACAGTCCTGGGAGGAGGCTCTGGACCTCGCCGATGAGGTGCACGAGGCGACCGGCGTGTACGGGACGAACACCGATCCGAGCATGCGCAGGCTGCAGGCGATGGGCGTCGAATTCGTCAACGAGGATCTGACCGAGGCGACGTTCGCCACGGAGGACGCCGCGAACCTCGTGAGCAGATTCCAGGAGTCCTATGCCGGAGGCGGCATCGCCCCCGGCGCATCAGCGCTCGATGCTCAGGAGCCGCAGACGGTCGCCAACGGCCAGATCGCCTTCCAGGCAGATATGGGTCCCGGCCAGATCACCACGCTGCAGAACGACGCCCCGGATGCTTATGCGGACATCTACGTGACCACCTCTCCGCGTGATCAGAACGGCAACGACCAGATGACCGGACAGCACTCGATGGCAGTCCCTGCACAGTCCGAGAACCCCGCCGCGGGGGCAGCGTTCATCAAGTTCATGACCAGCGCCGAGGCGCAGCTGGCCTTCTGCGAGCTGGTCCCGATCTTCCCCTCGGCGAAGGAGACGCTAGAAGCTCCGCTGTTCACGGAGGAGGCGGGAGACGATCCGGCCGAGCAAGCGCGCCGGATCGTGGTGGAGAACTTCCCTAATGCGGTGGATACGACGGTGCAGCTGCCGCCCGGCATCCCGGATCAGATCCGCCAGGACTTCATCATGGCGATGAAGGAGACCATGCGGTCCGGCGATGATCCCGCCCCTGTGCTGGAGACCCAGCAGGCGGCTTGGCAGGAGCAGCTCGACTCCGCACAGGATGCCGGCTGAGGACCCATGAGAGCCGCAACCGCTGCCCCTGAGGCTGAGTCCCGCCGCCGCGCCACCCGCGGCGGCGGGGACAGCCGCCCCTCCGCGTCGCCGCCGATTCGCAGGCGGCGGGGCGGGCCCCGCGCGGTGACCTGGTACGCGCCGTGGCTGTTCCTGCTTCCGATCGCGATCCTGTTCGTCGTGTTCTTCCTGTGGCCGGCTGTCCTTGCCGTGCAGCTGGCGTTCTACGACTACTCGGTGATCCGGCCGGCGGAGCTCGTGGGGTTCGACAACTTCCGCCGCATGCTGGGCGATGAGCGGTTCTGGCGCGCGACGCTCAACTCGCTGCTGTACATGGTGGGATTGATTCCGCTGAACGTGGTGATCCCGCTGGTGCTGGCGGTGATGGTCAATCAGAAGATCCGCGCGATCGGCGCCTTCCGGGCGATCTACTATCTACCGGCCATCACCTCGATGGTCGCTGTCGCGATCGCCTGGCGGTATGTGTACAACGACGCGGGAGTCATCAACTGGATCCTTCAGGCGGTCGGCATCACCGACCAGCCGATCCAGTTCCTGCTGTCCACGGACTGGGCGCTGCCGTCCATCCTGTTCATCGAGGCGTGGAAGCAGATGGGCACCTACATGCTCATCTACCTGGCCGGTCTCCAGGCGATCAGCAGCGATGTGTACGAGGCTGCGAGGATCGACGGCGCCAACGCCGTCCAGCAGTTCCTCCGCATCACCGTTCCGCTGACCATCCCCTATGTCGCAGTGGTCCTCACCCTGACGATGGAGAGCGCCTCGAAGGTGTTCACCTCGGTCTTCGTGCTCACCGGCGGGGGCCCGGACGATTCGACGATGTCGCTGGGCTACTACATCTGGTCGCTCGCCTTCCAGCGTTTCGAGATGGGCTACGCGAGCGCGATCGCCCTGGTCCTGTGGGGCGCGCTGATCGTCCTGGCCATGCTGAACTTCCGAGTCTCGAGGTCGCGCTATGACGTCTGAAGGAACCACCGTCCAGGACCGCCCCCTTCTCAGCGATCCCCCGCCGCCGACGAAGCTCAGACGGCGGCGCCGATCTCCGCGCCGGATCGCCCAGCGGGTCGCGAACTACGGGCTGCTCAGCTTCGCCGCGGTGTTCTTCGTGGTCCCATTCCTCATCCTGCTGACCACCTCGCTCACGCCGCTCGGGGAGACGCTCTTCTCCGACCCGCCGCGCCTGTTCGCCTGGCCGGCTTCGCTCAGTGCTTACGTCACCGCCTTCGAGGCGGTGCCGATGCTGACCTATCTGGGCAACTCGCTGCTGTATGTGGTCACGATCGTTCCCTTGAGCGCTGCCGTGTGCGTCCTTGCCGGGTATGCCTTCGGGGCGCTGGAGTTCTCGGGGCGGAATCTCTTCTTCCTGGCGATCATTGCGACGATGTTCCTGCCCGCCGAGGTCATGCTCATCCCCCGCTTCATCGTCACCACCGATCTGGGGCTCGCCAATGAGTACCTGGGAATCATCCTGCCCAGTCTGCTCACCGCCTTCGGGACGCTCATCATGCGTCAGGCATTCTCCGCGATCCCCCGGGAGCTGAGGGACGCCGCTCGGATCGACGGCGCCAACGAATGGCAGATCTTTCGCCGGGTGATGCTGCCGGTGGTGAAGCCCTCCATCGCGATCGTGGCGATCTTCGGATTCGTCAACGTGTGGAACGACTTCCTGTGGCCGCTGGTGGTGCTCAACGACGAGTCGAAGTACCCGGTGGCCCTCGGGATCGCCTACCTGGCGGGCATCGGCAGCACCGACGAGCGCTCGCTGGCTGCCGGCTCGGTGATCTCGATCATCCCGATCGTGATCTTCTTCCTGATCCTGCAGCGGCAGATCATGGACGGGATGAAGGGGTCCGTGAAGGGGTGATCTGCCGACGCACACCGCTCACCACGGATCGCCCACCCCGACGAGCGACGAGTTCGAGCGATGCACGACCACCGGCGCGGGCCCCTCGTTGTGCACACTCACGGTGAGCCGCACCGTCTCTCCGCACGGCTCCGCGGGCAGCAACTCGATGAGCTCGAGCGACAGCAACCGGTGATGCCTCCAGATATCGATGTGGTCCGGCGCCGTCGACTCGGTGCCGAGGACACCGCACACCGCTCCGCTCGCATCGACCAGCTCAGCCTGCAGCTCGGCGCTGACGGTGCTGCCGTCCTCGTCGAGGGTGTCTTCCGAGCACCAGGTGCGACCGTCCTCCCGGGAGCCATTGAGGCCGGTGCAGGCGGTCAGGTGGAGCGTGGTGAGTGCCCGCAGCTCATCCTCACCAGCGGCCTCCACGGGCAGGTCCACCGTCATGACCACCTCGTCGGCTCCGACGGCGACGGTGCGGGGCAGCCCCTC
Source organism: Brachybacterium sp. AOP29-B2-41 (assembly GCF_052378395.1). Lineage (NCBI taxonomy): Bacteria > Bacillati > Actinomycetota > Actinomycetes > Micrococcales > Dermabacteraceae > Brachybacterium > Brachybacterium sp. AOP29-B2-41. The sequence goes on along the minus strand of NZ_JBQSXR010000023.1, from coordinate 17,039 downwards.
CTCCGAGTACTCGAGCGCCTCCCCGTCCACGGGTTCGGCGCGCCAGGTGCCCTCTATCTGGAAGGTGGTGCCATCGGAGGCGACGTCGTCGTAGGGGGCGGAGGCCTTGATGCTGCAGTCGATCGCGCCGTCCTCGGGCACGCTGATGATCCCCTGGTTGCGGTACGGCGTCACTTCGCCGGTGAGCATGTTCTGGGTGCCGCCCACCGAGATGCCGGGGCCGCCCGCCTGCGGGGAGCAGCTCAGTGTGATCCCCAGGTACATGGAGCGGCCGCCGCTGCCCTCAGGTTTCATGCTTTCGAGGTCCATGGTCACCACGTAGGTGGCGCCGGCCTCGGCCCAGAAGGTGTTCTGCGCGAAGCGGGTCTCCTCGGGCACGGTGAGCGTGACGTCGTCCACGGTGGAGACGGGGGCGAGGGGAAACGGCGGCGGCGTGACCGGAGCGGCCGACGGTTCCGGAGCGGTCTGCGAGGCGCCATCTCCCTCACGGTTCAGCATCACAGCGAGAACCACCACGAGCGCCACCGCAAGGAGCCCTCCGAGGAGGAGCCGAACCCGACGGCGCCATACGACGTGCGGGTCGACCTCGGTCATCGCCGTCCTTCGGGGAGTCAGGGCTGCTGGCCCGTGCCACAGTACTGGGCAGCACGCACGCGGGCGACGTCGAGGCGCTCCCGATGCCCTCTAAGATGAGCGCCAGCCCATTCCCATCTCGGAGGTCCGCTGTGCCCGTCCCGTTGTCCAAGAGCATTGCGTCTCTCCGCAAGGCCTTCTGGCATTTCCGGCAAGGTGGTGCCGCCCAGGTCAAGCTCTGGTGGAGCCGCGAGGACTCGACGGGGCTGGCCTCATTCCGCAAGGGCCTCTGGCATCTTCGCCATGGCGGCATATCGGGGTTCCGCACCTGGCGAAGCCGTCAGGCCACCCGGCGCGCACGGCCTTCGGGAGCGCACGGAGAGCGGTCGGGAGCGCACGCGAGCTCAGGATCTGCAGTCCGCAACTCCGACCTGGCACGTGAGGGCTTCCCCTTCCCCGAGATGCGCCCCGAGCCGGAGTACGCGCCGCGGCAGGATCACGTGCTGTACATGCTGCACAACGCCCTCCCCCACCACTCCGGTGGGTACGCGACCCGCACGCACGGTCTGCTCACCGAGCTGAACCGTGCTGGCTGGGATGTGGACGGCGTGACGCGCCTGGGCTACCCCTATGACATGCCGAAGATGGCGGATGTCCCCGATCTGCCGCTCCACGAGCGCGTGGGCGAGGTCGATTACCACCATCTGCTTACGGGTCGCCAGATCGAGAAGAAGAACCCGATGTTCGACTACACCGAGCGGTACACGGAGGCTCTCCTCCCGCTCGCCCGGGCGGAGCGCGCGGCGATCCTCCACGGGGCCTCGAATCACTGGAACGGTCTGGCCGCGGTGAAGGCCGGCCGCCTCCTCGGGATCCCCTCGGTCTACGAGGTGCGTGGTCTGTGGGAGGTTACTCGAGCATCGCGCGATCCCGAATGGGGTCGCAGCGACCAGTACAGATATCTGGCGCGGATGGAGGCGGACACCGCGCGCGGTGCCACCCGCGTGCTCGCCATCACCGAGGCGCTCAAAGCAGAGCTGGTGGACCGCGGCGTCGACGCCGACAAGATCACGCTCGTCCCCAACGGTGTGGACTCCGAGCGCTTCACCCCCATCCCCCGCGACGAAGAGCTCGCCGCTCAGCTCGGAGTCACCGGCAGGACGGTGATCGGCTATGTGGGCACCGTCGTGGACTACGAAGGCCTGGACCTGCTGCTCGAATCCGCCGCCGCCCTGAAGCGCACTCGCGAGGATTTCCACGTCCTGATCATCGGGGACGGCGCCAAGCTCGAAGAGCTGCAGGCCGCGGCGAAGGCTGACGAACTCGGGGATGTCATCACCTTCACCGGGCGGGTGCCGCATGAGGAGGTGGAGCGCTACTACTCGATCATCGACATCACGCCCTTCCCCCGCCTGCCGCTGCCGGTGTGCGAGATGGTCTCCCCGCTCAAGCCGTTCGAGGCGATGTCGATGGGCAAGGCAGTGGTCGCTTCCGATGTAGCTGCGCTGGCGGAGATCGTCACCCCCGGAGTGAATGGTCTGCTGCATGAGAAGGGCAGCGCCGAGTCGTTGACCGAACGGCTCACGACCCTGCTCGACCGGCAGGACCAGGTCCAGCTGCTCGGCGAGCAGGCCCGCCAGTGGGTCGTGGAGAACCGCGACTGGCGGCAGCTCTCGGCGCGGATCGCAGAGGTCTACTCCGAGGTGACCCGCTGAATACTTCGATGCTCCTCCGACGGACGGCCAGCCGATGACCCTTGATCTACTCGCGGCGACCCGCCAGGACTTCGTCGCCTCGTTCCGCCCGGCAGATGTGAAGCAGCTGCTCGCTGGGCGACTTCATATGTCACCTCATCCGGCGTGGGCCCTCCCAGAGGAGCCCACCTGGAAGGAGGACCCGTTCACAGACAGGAACTGGACCTTCCAGTACCACATGCTCCGCTGGTTGGAGCCGCTGCGTCGCGCCGCGGCGAAGGGTGACCAGCGGGCGTACGCGATGTGGTGGCGATGGACAAAGGACTGGGTGGAGAAGAACCCTCGTTCCGCACCCCAATCACCCTGGGCGTGGACTGATATGTCCGACGGGATCCGCGCACAGCAGCTCTGCCTCGCCGCTCCACTGCTCGCGAAGCAGGACCCGCAGCAGCTGGAATGGCTCGAAGCCGTGATCCGTGACCATGCCGAGCACCTCGCCGACCCGAAGTTCATGGGCAACGCGAACCATGCCCTGCACCAGCAGGAATCGCTCTTCGTCTGCGGCCGGGTGCTGGGAGACGAAGACTTGTGGACGCTCGCCGCCGACCGCATGAGCGCTCTTCTGCACGAGCAGTATGACGAGCAGGGCGTCAATGCCGAGGGCGCCGTCGCGTATCACTACAACAACTACCTGTGGTGGGAGCGTGCGCTCAAGCGCTTCGATGCGGAGCGGATGCCCCGCCCAGATGGCGCGGACCGTCACCTCCATGCCCCCGAGGAGATCGCCCACGCCACACGGCCCGACGGGACGCTGGTCTCCATCGGGGACACCGATCTTCAGAATCCGAAGATGGTCGAGAGCCCGTTCACCGCGTTCGTGACGTCCAATGGCAGATCGGGCACCGCCCCCAAGGACCTGGTGAAGGTCTATGACGCGGGCTATGTGTTCGGTCGCAGCGGCTGGGGCACTCGGTCGAGGCCGTACGCCGACCAGACCTTCTACTCTCTCCGTTTCGGTCCGTCGCGCCGGGTGCACGGCCATCCTGACGGGACGTCGCTCACCTATTCGGCGAGCGGTGTGAACTGGCTGGTAGATCCTGGGAAGTACCAGTACGACAAGAGTCCAGCGCGCGCCCATTTCACGTCGCGCGCTGCTCATTCCGTGCTCACGATCGAGAACCGTAAGGTCTTCAGGAACGCTGATGTCCAGCTGGTGAGTCAGCTGACGACCTCCCGGATCCACGACTTCACCCTGGAGGACGACAGCTTCTCTGGCGTCGAGCTGCGCCGCCGGGTCATCTTCTCGATCACTGGCGAGTACCTCGTGGTCATCGACCATGTGGCATCGAAGCGGAAGGTGACCGGAACCCAGCGTTGGCAGTTGGGGCCGGATGTCGAGGCCACGGTGGGAGACCACCACGTCGGCCTCGCCTCGGGCGAGCGCCGTGGGGCCCTCTGGTTCGACCAGGCACCATTGGATCTGTCGACGGTCACCGCGCAGGACGACCCCTTCGACGGCTTCGTCTCGACCGGGTGGAAGAAGATGGCGCCGGCGACGGCAGTTCTGGCTCGACGCTCCGGCACGGAGCTCCGTTTCGTCACCGTGCTCGCTGCGGGCCCCGGCGGCACTCCGACGGTCGATCCCGTGCCCTTCGGCCAGCCTGACTGGATCTGCTTGGACATCGATACCGGGAGGCTCCGTGAACGGATCCTGATCTCCCCGACCGCGGTGTCCCTCCCCACCATCCCGTCCGCCACACGACTGTAAGGCGACATGACCCGGTCAAAAGGTCGCGCGCCAGGTATCCCGCGGGCAAGCTCAGAGATGACCGTCCCTGGGAAGAGTGCGCTCCCTGCGGCAACGCGAGAGGATCTTTAAGAAACGGTTACCTCGCGTTCATTTTTTGTGCAGGTGTCGCGATGATGTTGTCTAGATGACAATCGACCCGCTCCAGGCCGCCCGGGGACGTCCACAAGATACGGTGCTCTGGTCAAGCCCTGTCCCCACCCTCATGTCCAGGAGTTCACGATGAGCCCGAACGCTTCTCTCGATACCGTCAGCGTCATCGGCCTCGGCTATATCGGCCTGCCGACAGCCGCAGTCCTCGCGCAGGCAGGCAAGACGGTCATCGGAGTCGACGTGAAGCAGGGTAACGTCGATGCGATCAACGCGGGCACCGTCCCTTTCGTCGAGGAAGGACTCGAGACCGTCGTCGCAGGCGTCGTCGCTCAGGGCAAGCTGTCCGCACAGCTGGAGACGCCGAAGGCTGATGCGTACATCGTCTCTGTGCCCACCCCGTTCAAGGGTGACCATGACGCGGACCTCTCGTACATCGAGGCTGCCGCTCGCGGGATCGCCCCTCAGCTCTCCGGTGGTGAACTGGTGGTCCTCGAATCCACCGCCCCTCCCGGAGCGACCGAGCACATGGCCCAGGTGATCCTCGACACCAGGCCCGAGTTCACTCTCGAGCCGAATCTCACCAACTCCCTCTACTTCTCACACGCCCCTGAACGGGTTCTCCCCGGTCGCATCATGATCGAGATGGTCGAGAACGACCGCATCATCGGCGGCATGACCAAGGAAGCCGCGGAGATGAACCGCGAGCTCTATGCGAGCTTCTGCCGCGGTGAGCTGCTGCTCACGGATGCGAAGACGGCGGAGATGGCGAAGCTGACCGAGAACGCCTTCCGCGACGTGAACATAGCCTTCGCCAATGAGCTGTCGATCATCGCGGATCGCCAGGGCATCGATGTGTGGGAGCTCATCGAGCTCGCCAACCACCACCCGCGCGTGAACATCCTCCAGCCCGGCCCGGGCGTGGGTGGACACTGCATCGCCGTGGATCCGTGGTTCATCGTCTCTGCCGACCGCCAGTTCTCCAACCTGATCCGCACGGCCCGCGAGGTCAACGACTCCAAGCCTGAGCTCGTGATCGAGAAGGTGCTCGAGAAGGCTGACCGCTTCAAGAACCCGACAGTGGCAGCACTCGGTATTGCGTTCAAAGCCAACATCGACGATCTGCGCGAGTCCCCGAGCCGCAACATCGCCGGGGCTCTCGCCGAGAAGCTGACCGGCGGCACCGTGCTCGTCGTGGAGCCCAACGTGGACGAGCTCCCCGCAGAGCTCGCCGCAAAGGACAACGTCGAATTGACCGACCTCAGCTCCGCCCTCGAGCGCGCTGACATCGTGCTGCTGATGGTGGATCACGCCCCCTTCAAGGAGGTCGACCGCGAACTCCTCCAGGAAAAGATCGTCATCGACACAAAGGGCCTGTGGCGCTGAGCGCTCCTGCATATCCGTGGTAACCCCTGCCTCACGACGCCGTGGTCTCCGCGCGTCGTGGGGCAGAGGCCTGTCCCGCGGGCCTGCGGACGACAGTCCTACGACTCTGGGCGCGATCTATAGCGCTCCTTATGCACGCTGTCGCCTGGGACAGTAGATTCAGACGCACCGCATTCTGTTCACGAGACCTGAGTGCCCGGACGCCGTGCACTGCCATCGGCCTAAGACACCCACCCTCCCCCGCTCCCCTGGACTGATACGGAACGAGTCATGAACTACGACGAGACCCGCCCTGACGATGAGATTCAGCTCCTCCGCGCCCAGGAAGCGATGTCCGATCCGGTCTCCTTCCTCCGTCGTTTCGAGAAGCTCGCCGCTCGTGACCGCCGTCAGAGGCAGCAGATCAAGACTCTGGAGACGCAGCTCAAATCCGCTGCGAAAACGGCGGAGACTGCCACGCAGCAGAAAGTGACGATCCGTCGGCTCGAGCAGAAGCTGCAGAAGCTCGAGCAGATGCATCGCACCAAGCGGGATGAGCTCCTGGAGCGACTGACAGACGCACAGGGACGACACGTGGAGAGCGTGCGGGAGAGCCGACGGCTTCGTGAGGACCTCGAGCGGGTACGCGGGTCACGGACATTCCGCGTAGGCAAGGCCGTGCTGAGCCCCACCAAGATCTTCCGCGGATCCACAGCGGCACCGCATGAGGTGCCAGTCGCAGACCCGTCTCCGGAGCTGCCCTCCGCGGTGGGTGCAGACGACGCGGCGCCCTTGCAGTCCGCTGAGCAGCTGACGCCCAAGGCGCCACAGCCCGTCCCCAGCGAGGCCGCTGGCTCGGAGCCCACGACGGCGCCGACAGCGATAGTCGCGGGCCCCCCGCAGGTGACGGCTCCCTCGGATCCCGCCGACGCCCTGGCAGCGGCCCTGACACCAGAGGCATCTCCGTGGGAATCCCCGCTTCCCGTGGGGCAGCGCGATCTGGAGACCCTGCGCCACGAGCTCGATGTCCATCCAGACCCGGTGACCTTCTATCGGGTCCTGAACCGCAGCTGGTACGGGCACGGCATGATCGACGAGCCCGCGCAGCTGATCCTCGACCACCCCGAGCTCGTCGATGCGCTCGCTGAGCGGGAGCGGTCGATCACCGACCGAATCCTCGGCGACCATCGGCTCCGCCATGTCGGCGTCCCTGTGCCTCCACGCACGGAGGGGATCGCCTACCTGCCCGAGCCCGAGCGGGTCATGTACTGCGTGCACTCCACTCCGGCGTTCAACTCCAACGGGTATTCGACGCGTACCCGCGGTGTCGCGAACGGATTCCACCATTCAGGCACCGACGTGCGCGTCGTCGCACGCGCCGGCTATCCATGGGATACCCGCGCCGATGTGCCCAAGCCCGCCGCGGTGCGCACGGTGCGCACCCTCGATGAGGTGCCGTACGTGCATCTCCCCGGCACCGGTCTCGGCACCGTCCCCATGGATCGCTATCTCATCGAAGCCGCGGATGCTTTCACCCGCGAAGCACTGCTCCAACGCCCGTCAGTGATCCAGGCAGCGTCGAACTACCGGACCGCGATGCCCGCTCTGATCGCAGCTCGACGGGTCGGCGTTCCCTTCGTCTACGAGATCCGTGGCTTCTGGGAGATGTCGCAGGCTGCGGACAAACCGGCGTGGGACGGCAGCGAGCAGTACCGCACCATCGAGCAGCTCGAGACTCAGCTCGCACGGGAAGCGGATCACCTTCTCGCGATCACCCGCCAGGTGAAGGACGAGCTCCTGCGCCGAGGGATCCCCGAGCACAAGGTCACCGTCGCCCCCAACGCTGTGAACACGGACGAGTTCGTGCCGCTCCCCAAGGACGCCACCTACGCGAAGTCCCGGAAGATCCGCACGGACGTCCCGGTGATCGGCTTCGCCGGGAGCATGGTCGGATACGAGGGACTCGCCACGCTCATCGAGGCGTCCTCCACCCTCTCGAGCCAGGGTGTGGACCATCAGGTGGTGATCGCGGGCTCCGGCCCGGCGGACAAGAACCTCCGTGCCCTGCGCGCAGAACTCGGTGCGAAGGAGGTGATGTTCTTAGGTCGGCGTCCGATCGAGGAGATGCCGCGCCTGCTGAGCACCTTCGACATCGTGCCGCTGCCCCGCCTCTCCCTGCCGGTGACCGAGATGGTGTCGCCGCTGAAGCCCCTCGAAGCGTTCTCCACCATGAAGGCGGTGCTGCTCTCCGATGTGGCGCCGCATCGGGACCTCGCCGGGAAGACTGAGGGCCGGGCGCGTCTGTTCCGGGCGGGCGATGCGGAGTCCCTCTCCAAGGCTCTCGCGGAGCTGCTCACCAACGCGGACGCACGTCGCGACCTGGGACGGTCGGCCCGCCTCTGGGTCCTCGACGAGCGCACCTGGACCACCGTCGCCCGCACGATGAGCGCTGCTCACCGCTCGGCGGTCGCGGAGCATGCGGCCTCGGTCGCGCCGATGAGCGTCGACCTCAGTGACGTCACGATCGGCCTCATCGCTGACGAGTTCACCACCAAGTCGATCTCCGCCTCGGTGAACACGGTCGCCATCGATCGCGAGCGCTGGCTCGCACAGCTCGAACAGGATCCGGTCGATCTCGTGCTGGTCGAATCCGCCTGGTCCGGGAACAACGGGCAGTGGCATCGTGCTGTGGGCGCGTACGAGCCCCATGAGCACCAGGACATCCAGGACCTGCTCGGCTACTGCCGAGAGAACGGCATCCCGACCGCCTTCTGGAATAAGGAGGATCCGATCCACTTCCAGCGGTTCGAAGCGACCGCTGCGCTGTGCGATCACGTGTTCACCACCGATGGCGGGATCATCGGCCGGTACCTGGCCACCCCGGGCTCGGTCGCACGCACTGTCTCCTCGATGCCGTTCTACGCGCAGCCCGCGATCCACAACCCGCTGCCCACCGAGCGCCCCTACCGCCACACGGTCGCCTACGCGGGCACTTACTACGGTGACCGCTACAAGGAACGCTCACAGGACCTCTACCGCATGCTGGAGGTCGCGGCAGGGTTCGGACTCACGATCTATGACCGGCAGGCCGCCTTCCCGGACTCCCCGTACACGTTCCCGCCAGAGTTCGCCCGCTTCAGCGACGGAGCACTGCCGTATGACGAGGTGATCGATTCCTACAAGTCTCACCTCGCCCATCTCAACGGCAACTCGGTGATGAACTCCCCGTCGATGTTCTCGCGCCGCGTGGTCGAGATCGCCGCCTGCGGCGGCATCGCACTGTCTGGCCCCGGCCGGGGAGTCGAGGAGACGTTCGGCGGGCTCATCCCCGCCTCGAAGGATGCCCTGTACTGGCGAGCCCTCCTCCACTCATGGTCCACGGACCCGGAGGCCCGGGTGCGCGAGGCCTGGCGCCAGATGCGTGCGGTGCACCGTTCTCACACGGTGCTGACCGCGATGACGTTGCTGCTCCGCACTGCGGGAGTACGGGTGCGGGCCCCTCGGCTCGACGACTACGCCGTGGTGCTCACCGCGAACTCTGCCGATATCGTCGACGGGGTCCTCACGCAGTCGTACCGGCCCCGTGAGGTGTTCGTTCCCGGTGGTTCGACCGAGACCACGCGCCGGCTTGAACTCGCCGGGATCACCGTTCGTGACTCCTCCGAGACGGGCCAGGCCGATTCTCGCTGGATCGGGCTCATGGATGCTCCGCTCCCCCGCACCTGGTTCGAGGACCTGCTTCTGGCCACCCGCTTCGGGAGCTGGGACCGCATCGACGCGGAGAGGGCCGACGCTGATTCAGTGGGTCGCACCCTGGCCGCGCCCGGTGCCTCGGAAGGCTCCTCCACAGGGCTCGTGGCCACGGTGATCTCGAAAGGATCCCCCACGGTGGAGGACGCCCTGCGTACTCGCACCGAAGACGCCGTCACGCTCCTGGTGGCCGCGCCCCGTGCGGAAGAACTCTCTGTCCACACCGCCGCTGACAGCCATGCTCTGGATGCTCCGCCAGCCGCGCCACAGACGATCATCGTGGCGGGCCACGACCTGAAGTTCGTGGGACCGCTGGTCGGCGCCCTCGAATCCGCCGGGCACACTGTGCTGATCGACCAGTGGGAGAGCCACACCCAGCACGACGAGGAACGCTCGCTCGAGCTGCTGGCTCAGGCCGACACCGTCTTCTGCGAGTGGGGGCTCGGCAACGCGATCTGGTACTCGAAGCATGTGCGACCCCAGCAGCGGCTCATCGTGCGGGTGCACTCCCAGGAGCTGTTCCGGCCCTATCTGAGCCGAGTTGACCACACCCGCGTGGACCGCTACATCTTCGTGGGCGAGCTGATCCGTCGCGCCGCCGTGCAGGGCCACGGGGTCCCAGTGGCGAAGACGCAGCTGATCCCGAACTTCGTGCGCACCGAGGATTTCGCTCTCGAGAAGCGAGAAGGCGCCGCCAAGACCATCGGGTTCGTGGGGATCGTCCCCCGCGCCAAGCGACTGGACCTCGCGGTGGACGTGCTCGCGAAGCTCCTCGAGGAAGATCCGGAGTACCGCCTGGTCGTCAAGGGACGCCGCCCGGAGGAGTTCCCCTGGATGGTGAATCGCCCGGAGGAGATGGACTGGTACCGCGAGCAGTACTCCCGCATCGAGGAGATCAATGCCGCTCACCCGGGTGCGGTCACCTTCGACCCGCAGAGCGATGACATGCCCGAGTGGTATCGAAAGATCGGGATCGCGCTCTCGGTCTCGGACTTCGAGTCGTTCCACCTGACCATCGCCGATGGCGCGGCCTCCGGGGCGCTTCCCGCATCGCTGGCCTGGGCAGGAAGCGACTTCCTGTACCCACGGGAGTGGCTGAGCGCTACCGTCGACGGGACGGTCACATCGATCCGAGCACGCCAGGCCCTGGCGCGCACCGAGCGCGAGGAGATCGAGAGGCGGTATGCGATCAGCACATCGATGCCCGCGCTTCTGAACGTCCTCGGCGCGGCGGACGCACAGACCGGGCACTCCTCATGAACGGCGCGGATCCCACGGCCCCGGCACGGCGCTTCTCTCGCGAGATGGCCGAACAGCTCGCCTTCGGCGCGCCTTTCGCACCGACGCCACAGGACGCGCAGAAGGCCGCTGCCCTCGTCGCAGGAACCCTCGACCTGCCGCCGAACAAGACCTGGAGGATGCCGGCGGAGATCACCTGGTACGAGAATCCGTTCAAGGAGCCGAACTGGGTCGCGCAGTTCCACATGCTCCGCTGGATCGATCCATTGCGCCGGCAGGCGGAGAAGGGGAATGTCGCCCTCCTCGACCTCTGGCTGCGTATCGCGGAAGGATGGATCGAGAAGAACCCTCCAGGTCGGGGACGCGCCAACTATTCCTGGGCCGACATGATCGAAGCTGCGCGGGCCATGACGTTCGCCTTCGCCCTCCCCGTGATCGAGGACCATCACCCGGAGAAGCTGCCGATCTTCCTCGACTCGCTGGAGCAGCACGGTGAGTGGCTGGCTGAGGAGAAGCACATCCGCACCGGCAATCACGCGCTGCAGCAGCACCAGGGACTCCTGGTCATCGGGGCCGTGCTGGAGCGCCCGGAATGGGTCGAGCTGGCGGTGCAGCGAGCAGAGCAGATGCTCCATGAGTCGTATGACGATCAGGGGATCAACGAAGAGGGAGCAGTCCAGTACCACCAGATCAACTTCCTCTGGTGGAACGCCCTCGGGAAGCGGGTGCAGATCGCGACCGGCTCCACCCCGGACGCTTTTCAGCGGGTGGCCAAGGCTCCCCTCGCGATGGCTCATGCGACCCGCCCGGACGGACGGTACGAGCTGATCGGTGATACCGAAGAGTTCACCCCTCGCGCACTCGGCCATCCGGCGATCGACTATGTGAGCAGCGCCGGCACCAAGGGGATCGCCCCTCTCGACAGGGTGGCCATCTTCGATGCGGGCTACGCCTACGGGCGCTCCACCTGGGGAGACTCGCGCCAGCGCTTCAAGGATGCTTCCTTCTACAGCCTCCGATTCGGGCCCCAGAACAGAATCCACGGCCATGCCGACGGGATGGCGCTCACGCTGTGGGCCGGGGGCGAATCGCTGCTCGTCGACTCGGGAAAGTACGCGTACGACGCGAAGGATCCCTACCGGGCCCATCTGCTGAGCCGCGAGGCCCATAACTCGCTCTCGATCGCCGATGCTGAGTATGACAAGACCGCCGCCGTAGAACTGGTCACCTCGAGCACGCACGACGACTTCGAGCATTACCGCTTCGACGATCACGGCTATGCGGGCGTGCACCTCACACGGAACGTGCTCATCTCTCTGCGCTGGCAGGTCGCGGTGCTGGTCGACTCGTTCACTGCCGACCGTGACGTCACGATGAGCCAGTGGTGGCACCTCTCCCCCGAGGCGAGCCACCGGCGCGAGGACCCTGCCATCATCGCCCGCACTCCGACCAATGAGCTTCGCCTCGTCTGGATCGAAGACACCACCTCCCGGATCACCCGCGGCACGAAAAGCCCCTACCAGGGCTGGTTCTCACCGACCTGGCGCAAGCTCGAGCCGACCCGCACCATCGAGGCGACAGCATCAGGGCGGTCGGGCCGCCTCATCACGGGGCTCAGCTTTTCCACTGCCGCTGCTCCTCGCTCCTTCAAGATCACGGCGGCTGATGAGCAGGAAGGCCTGCTCCTCCGCATGCAGCGTGGAGATAGTCAGATATTCACCGCGCTCGTGCAGGAATCTGCCGCAGCACTCACCCTCGGGGACCACACCGCGTCCGAAATCGCGCTGGCCCTGAGATAATCGTTCACCCCTCCTGCACCGCAGGGACCTCGAAGGAGAATTGATGCGCCTGTTCGTCGGAATCCGGACCAAGAACGATGTTCCTCGTTCCGAACGCGGCCCTCTGCGTGATGCCGTGCGTGCGGCGCAGGCTGCGCTCAATGCCGTGCAGCCATGGCCAGAGGAGAACACGACGCAGGATCTCCGCTGGATCCCCGGAGAGGGCAAGGTCGCCACGCTCTTCCACTCCAACGAGGAGCCGCCCATCCCCGAACGGGAAGGGTGGATCGGCAACAAGGCACGCATCTGGTCCTGGTCAGGAATCATGGGCAGCGACCTGCACGCCGGCCTGAAAGCATCGAAGGCCGATTCCGTCGACGATGTCGCCGTCTGGTCGGGCATCGGCAGCTTCGCCCTGCTCGGCGCGACACCGGACACCCTGGTGGCCTTCACCAACCAGCACCGCTCCGAGGGGCTGTATTGGATCTCGACCCCTACAGCCGTGGTGGTCTCGAACTCCGCGGCCCTCCTGGCGGTGATGCGGGGCAACGGGGCTCCGGAGTACAGCCGGATCGGCACCGCTGCCTTCCTCATGCACGGCCTCCCGTTCGCGGACGCAACGCCGTTCGCCGGAGTTCGTACTCTCGAGGCCGCCGCCAAGCTGATCTCGGACGACCGCACCGATGCCCGGATCGAGTTCGACGAGGTGGAGCAGGACGCCGGTGCCACCGACGTCCACGCCACAGCGGAGAAGATCGCAACGGGCCTCGTCGAATACGCGCGCATCCTCGCCGCCGGGTCCGGGGAGGTTGCTGCAGCGATCACCGGAGGCAAGGACAGCCGTTTGGTCGTCTCCACCCTGCATGCCGCCGGCATCGACTTCTCGACCTACACCAACGGGTTGCCCGAGAGCGGCGAATCGGCCGTGGGAACCCGTGTCACCGAGGCCCTCGGGGTGGAGCACAAGCTGCACACCCCACCCGTGCGGCGATCGGCCAGTGGGAAGTCGATCTTCGAGGCGCGCCCGGAGGCCCAGGCATGGGCGACGCTGCGCTCCACCGGAGGTATGGGCAATGCCTTCACCGTGCTCCCGGACCCGTCTCGCGCGCATCTGTCCGTCACGGCGAAGACCAACTTCGGTGGTCAGGGTGGGGAGATCATCCGCGGGGGCTTCGCTCGGGAGCTTCCCACCGATCCGAGCAGCAGCGACGCCTTCACGGCGTTGACCTCGCGCTGGTTCAACAACAAGGACCTGCTCACTCCACTTGCAGCCGAAGCCGTCATTGCTGACGTGCAGGAGCACCTCGACATTGCAGATCGCGACCCGGTCCAGGCCGCGTTCCTCGCCTATGTCACCAACCGCACGGGCCGCTGGCTCTCGACCATGCGACATGGAGAGTCCGTGACGGCGTCGCACACGACCTTGCTGATCAACAATCAGATGATCCGCCAGCTGCGTTCGCTGCCCTCCTCGATGCTCCTCGGGGAGCGGATCGCCCACGAGGTGATGTCGATCCTGGCTCCCGAGATCGTGGACCTGCCGTTCTTCCGGGATCGCTGGGCGTTCGAGAAGAACGGGCCGGACGCGACGTACAAGCCCGAGAGCTGGGACGAGCGTGCGCCGTACACCGCGCACGATCAGCCCCGTGCGAACTTCAACTGGCGCGTCGCGTACAGCCAGCCGCTGAGCGCGTACTTCAAGCAGTTCGTCCTCTCGAATGAGTCCCACCTTCTCGATGACATCATCGATCGTGCCGCAGTGAGCGCGATGCTCGACGGCAAGAAGTACCGCGCACCCGCCGCCTGGGCGCTGTTCTCCGCAAAGTTCATGGCGAACGATCAGTGGTTGAGCACGGCCGCTCCCCAGGGTCAGATGATCGAGATCGAGGTTCCTTCCTGATGAGTCCCAAGCCCGAGAGCACCTCCGCCGCTGAAGGTGACGACTCCGCGGCCCCGACGAATGTCTTCATCTGGGGAAGCTGCGTCAGCCGAGACACCTTCGGCTTCCTGCCCGAAGAGTTCACCTTGGCGCGATACGTGGCCAGGCAATCCCTGATCAGCGCGGGTACCAATGCGAGCTCTGTGCGTTCACAGATCACCGATCCGGCGTCGAAGTTCCAGGCACGGATGATCCTCGGCGATCTCACCGGAGATCTGTACCGCTCACTCGAGCAGCACGCTGCGGAGACCGACATCGTGCTGGTGGACCTCGTCGATGAGCGCGGCGGAGTCATCGATTTCGGCGACGCTTACGCCACAAAGCTCAGCGAGTTCTGGGGCGCCGGCGGGCGCGATGCGTCACGCGGCGCGTCGCAGATCCCCTTCGGCACCGACGGGCATTTCGCGCTCTGGCAGGAGGGGGCACGACGATTCGTCGGCGCGCTTCGCGCCGCAGAGCTGCTGCCCCGCACCCTTGTGCTCCACTCACCGTGGGCCAGCGAGTTCGACACCGGCGAGCAGCTCGAGATCCAGAGCTGGATGAAGGACCCCGCCACCGCGAACCAGGAGTACACCCGGTACGTCACCTTCCTCCGCGATTGCGGACTGCAGGTGGCGGAGCTTCCTCCGGAACTCGCAAAGACTTCCAGGGACCACCAGTGGGGCCCCAGCCCGTTCCACTATCAGAACAGCGCCTACGAGTACTTCGCGAACGCCATCACCTCGGTGACCGACTCCGCTGCGGAAACCGTTCGACGAGAGCCATTCCCACGCCGCGACACCTCCGCATGGGGCGACGGCGACTTCACCGACGTCAGCACTCCGAGCGAGATACCCGCGACGCTGCCGGAGTCCCTGTATCTGACGATCTGGCACAACGGGTACCCACTGGACCTCTACGTCGAGAATCTCGGTGCTCCGACCACCCTGGTGAGCTTCCATGCGGCGCTCGGCGGATCCGGTCTCAAGCCGCCTATCTTCACGGGCCGCGCCATCAGCGCGGGCAGCGGGATGAACAGGATCTTCGTCTCGGATCCCGGGCTGCTCACGGCGGACGACCTCGGCCTGGCCTGGTACCTGGGCACGAACTCGCTCTACCTCACCGCACTGCTCACCGAGGCAATCCGCGAGCTCCAGTCCCGCATGAGCGCCAAGCACCTCGTGTTCTTCGGAATGTCCGGAGGTGGGTTCGCCGCCCTGAACTTCTCTCACGAGTTCCCGGGATCTCTCGCCCTCCCCGTCAACCCGCAGACCCGCATCCTCGATTACGCCGAGATCCATTGGGACGCCATGGCTCGAGCATGCTTCGGGACAGCTGATACTGCGCAGTCACGCGCGGCGCTGGAATCCCACCCACGGGCAGACCTGCGCGCGGTGTACGCAGCAGGGTTCGCCAATACGGTGATCTACGTTCAGAACTCGGCAGACGCCCACGTCTCGACGCAGCTCATCCCCTGGTTCGAGGCCGTCAGCTGGCGGCAGAACGCCATGCTCCTCTTCGGCGATTGGGGCAACGGCCACGTTCCGCCGCCAGCCGTCGTCCTGAAGAAGCTGATCGAATCCATAGCTTCCGCGGACGGCGACTGGGTTTCCCTTGCTCGGGGCTGGCATGCGAGCGTTCAACCGAGCAGAGAAATGGTCAAGCAGCGCACCGGGCGGTGAACTGCCTCAGGCGCCGATGTAACTCCGCACCATGGGTGGGGCCTCCGGCATTGCCAAGGGGAGCATCCGTTCGTCTCCGTAGCTGCTGGCCCAATTGAACAGTCGAGCCAGCATCCGCCCTTGTCCTCGCAAGTCCGTGGGCGGCGCGGCGCGAAGAGAATCGATCAGAGAAGTCTCCAGACCGTCCGTCTGCATCTGCTCCGCCAGCGCCGACAGACCAGTCATGATCGCCGGCGCCATATCCGGCCGTGGCCTGCCGCGATAGCGGTTCGGACGTATCGCCTGCTGGGACCGCTTCTGTGCTTTCCGGTAGTCGTCGATGCGGGAGGCGATGCTCGACCAGTCCCGGATGGGAGAGCGTTGCCCGCTCCAGGGCCACGGTCCGGACTGGTACTCGAGATCATGCAGTTCAGGAGCGAGGCTCTCGACGATGTCATAGAGGACCTTCCCTTCGTACCGCTCGGCCGGGTCGAGGGCCTCGGAGGCACGCAGCAGAGCTGACTGCTGCAGGATCGAGACGTTGGTGGCCCCGTAGGTCTGCCCCCAGCGACGACCGCCGGCATGTCCACGCATCCTGAACGTCTCATAATGACGGTCGAGCGACTGCGCAAGCGTGGAGCCCGGCAAGTACCTTATAGCCTCTATGAAACTCTGCTCACCCTTCTCCGCGAGATCACCAGGAATGTGGAACGGGCTTCGGAGACCCTGTAAGAGAGTTCTCGCGTCAGCGTCTGTCGAGTCTTCTGTGTGCGCCATCCGCTTCCACGAGGGGTGGGACTCCAAGACCCCCGCCCAATACCCTCGGTAGATCTCGCCTCCAGCGCCATTGATCCGCGCTTCAGGCTCCGTGAGCCGGTACGTCAGCCCCAGCGGAACGAATTGATTCGTCAGGCCGTGTCGGTAGTTCTGGAATCGAGCGAGCTCTCCTTCAACCGTCGTCGGCCATAGATCTCGTGGACTGCGCCAATCGACCCATCCCAGCCCTAGCCCCTCGACGAGCCTGGAGGAGATCTCGAGGTCCTGCTGGACAGTTGGCGAATGCGCGATGCTTCCGCCTGGCGGAGTCGGATCCGTTGCTGCGATCTGGACTCGATCTGCGCATCCAGCGCCGAGAACGAGCGCCAGCACCACCCGCGAGTCCTT
>NZ_JBQSXR010000022.1:0-41758 GCF_052378395.1 Brachybacterium sp. AOP29-B2-41 | reverse complement strand
GGATCGGGGTGGACACGGTCGCATTGACCGTCTCTGCCGTCATCGTCGTCAGCCTGCTCACCGGAACCGTTTTCGCTGTGCTACAGCTCGCCTTCCGCGACTTCGCCCTCGACCCGCCTGCCGCCGCTGTCGTCACCGGAGCCGTCGCCGCCGTGGCGGCATACCTGCTCACCGGTGCCGCCTCGCAACTCACCACCCGGGCGATCGCGAACCTCCTCGCCATGCTGCTGGTCAGCGGTGGGTTGGCGAGCATGCTCTCCGCGCGAAATACCACCTGGTGGCAGCACAACTTCAGTGCTCTCGGCAGCGGCGACGGCTTCTCGCCCTACACGTTCAACATCACGCTCGTGTTCGCCGGCCTCGTCATCATCACGCTCACCCACCATCTCACTCATGACATCCAGCAGCTATCCGCCACGGACGCGACGTCCCGGATCCGAGTGCTGCGGGCGTGGCTGATCACCGTCGGAGCCCTGTTCGCCGGCGTCGGGATGGTGTCCGTCGATGAAGCCGAGCCTCTGCACATTGTCATCGCCACCACGATGTCAGTCGCGTTCGCTGGACTCATCGCCGCTAGCGGCTGGCTGGTGCCATGGCTGCCTCGCAGTTTCGCCTTCGTCTCCGTCATCGTGCTTGGGGCGTTCGGGTTCGTCGCGCTCCTGATGTGGCCGATCGGCTACTTCAATCTCACCGCCATGGAACTGCTCAGCTCCATCCTCCTCCTCACCTGGCTCCTCCTCTTCGTGCGAGCCATCGCCGCCACCGCCGACGACGATCAACCAGGGGGACTGATGTCTGATTGACGGTGGATCTGGTCGTGCCTGGCCGAGAGAAAGGACGATGACCGAGCACCCAGGCGATGAGACGCATGGCAGGCAGCACAGCCCATGAGAGCGCCGTAACGGCACGAGGTTGAAGAATATGTCGAACCGAGCGAGCGACGTCGCTTCGACACTCGAGGCTACCCCTGCCGAGGCCGCAGCCAACTAGGACGCTGGCCTTGACACACTAGTGGGAGCGACGATTTTCCCATACCTCCCGATGGGAACGAAGCCCGGGGTGAATCACCTCGCATCGTTCGGAGGATGCCGATCTGCGGAGTCGTCCCGCGGTTGCCCGGCCGGATTGTCACGGCCGTCTATGCGATCCCGGTCGTGCCCAGGAGCGTGCCGATCAGGAAGGTGGCGCCCAGCGCGACTGCCCCGCCGATCACAACCCGGATCGTCGGACGCAACACGGGGCTGCCCCCGAGGTGCGCGCCGAGTGCACCGGTGACGGCGAGAGCGAGCAGCACGACGACGAATGTCGCGGGAATCCGCATGCCTGGCGGGAGGAGCATCGCCACGAACGGGATGATCCCGCCTGAGGTGAACGCGACTGCGGAGGCGAGGGCCGCTCGCCAGGGGCTGACCAGATCCTGGCCGTCAATGTTCAGTTCCGCAGACAGGTGCGCGCCGAGGGCGTCATGCGCGGTGAGCTCCTCGGCGACCTTCCGCGCGGTCTCCGGGGAGATACCTTTGGCTTGGTAGAGTCCGGTGAGCTCGTCGAGCTCCTGTGCGGGCATTTCCGAGAGTTCGCGGCGTTCTGTCGCGATGAGGGTCTTCTCGCTGTCGCTCTGACTGCTCACCGACACGTACTCGCCGAGTGTCATCGAGATCGCTCCGCCGACCAACGCCGCCGTTCCCGCGGTCAGGATCGGTGCCAGGTCGTTGGTGGCGCCGGCGACGCCGACGACGATCGCGGCGACCGACACGATCCCGTCGTTCGCGCCGAGCACCCCCGCGCGTAACCAGTTCAGTCGCCCTGCGATTCCGGCGGTATGCGGCTCACCCGTGTGTGGTCTCGTGGTGATCATGTGGGTGAAAACCTCCTCCGCCGGTCATGTCATCCGGCTGCTCCATTGCACCTTACCCGCCGCGGTTCGCAGCAGGACCTTCGGTCCTCCGGACCCCGCACCGCCGATCGTGCGCGGACGTGTCATCGCATCCGCTGTCCGGTGTATGCGAGCGAGGGCGCGGGGGCCTGCGGGATCTGCGGGGCAGTCGCAGATACTCGAAGTGCCCATCTAGCTGAACATCCCGATGGCGATCGATGTCACCGAGGTACCGCGACCATCTGGCGGAGCACCGTCTGGACGCGGCGGAACTGAGCTGAAGACGTCAGCATCGGTCTTGTCTCCTGCGACGGGGGGGAGGTAATCTAATAGCGATCATGGTGGCATACAAGTGACATACAAGTGGGGGTTGGTGATGATCGAATCAGCGACGGACCGTGCGTTCACCGATACGAAGAGGCGGACTATCTCAGGGGAGTTGGCAGCGGGGTCGATGATCAGCGAGAACGACGTCTCCACCCGGTTGGGGATTAGCCGTACGCCTGTCAGGGAGGCGTTCGCTATGTTGCAGACGAACGGCTGGATGCGTCTCTACCCCAAGCGCGGCGCGCTTATCCTGGACGTCCCTCCGGAAGAGGTTGATAACATTCTTGGAGTACGCCTCCTGATCGAGGGCGACGCGGCTTCCGCGATCGCGGATACACCCGAGCGGCTCGAGGTGGTGGTGAGCCGATTGAGATCCCACGTGGCGAACCAGGACATGGCTCGAGGTGATGACGATCTTGATGCGTTCCTGGATGAGGATAGCTCCTTCCACCGGGCCATCATCGAAGGCGGCGGCAACGGTATCTTGGTGACGTTCTTCGACACGATCCGCGACCGCCATCACCGCATGATGTCCCGTTCGGTCTGGCACCGTCCGGGGTATAGCGAGCGAGTCGTTGCCGAACACGGCGCTCTCGTGGATGCACTCGAACGAAGCGATACCGACACCTTCCGCGCGCTGCTCAGCGAGCATTTCTCGGGAATCCATGGTCGCGATGCCACCGCCTTCAGCGGCACAGCCACCACCTTCGGGCCGTAACAGGTCGGACAACCAGGGCGCGACGACGTTTCGTGTCGAAATCACTCTCATCGAAAGCAGATCATGACTACCAAGAAGGTTGCGCTCGTCACGGGCGCGGGACAGGGAATCGGAAGAGGAATCGCGCTGAAACTGGCGCAAGACGGGTTCGACATCGGTATCGCAGACATCCCGGCTCAGGAGCAGAAAGGCGAAGCAGTGGCTGCCGAGATCGCTGCGTTGGGCCGGAGTGCCGTGTTCGTGCCCACCGACGTGTCGAGCAGGAGCGATGTCGAGGCAGCTGTCGAGCAAACGGCATCCCGACTCGGCGGGTTCGACGTCATCGTCAACAACGCCGGAATCGCACAGGTGAAACCCCTTCTGGAGGTCACCGAACACGATCTCGAGACGGTCTTCTCCGTCAACGTCAACTCCGTGATCTTCGGCATTCAAGCGGCCGTGCGAAAGTTCGACGAACTCGGGGTGAAGGGGAGGATCGTGAACGCCGCCTCGATCGCCGCTATCCGCGGCTTCCCCATCCTAGGTGCCTACTCGGCGTCGAAGTTCGCAGTTCGGGGCATCACCCAGGTCGCTGCCCAAGAGCTCGCACCGAAGGGACACACAGTGAACGCGTATGCGCCCGGAATCGTCGGAACCGGAATGTGGGACCTGATCGACGCTGAGATGCACAAGATCAACGGAAAACCACTGGGGAAGAACCTCCAGGACAACGTGGAGGGCATCGCTCTCGGTCGGATTGAGACCCCCGAAGACGTCGCCGGAGTCGTATCGTTTCTCGCCGGCGACAACGCTGTGTACGTCACCGGGCAGGTCATCATCGTCGATGGTGGAATGCTCTACAACTGACCGCCCTCTCTGTTGAACGCAACGAGATCGTGATCTCGTGTTCATCGGCGCATAGCCGTCATCTCCGCTCGGCGGCTTCACCCTGGCGGAGAAGTGCTTCCCCAACGTGGTTGACTTGAACAGACTGGGAGCATTGCCATCTCGCTCGAAACGCAGCCGCCCCGGTCAACGTTGTCCTCGGAGATGAGCGGCCTGATTGCTTCAGCGGGAACATCCGGAGGGGGCCACCAGCCAAAATCGCCCCTCACCCCGCTCTCGTCGAGCTTGCTATGAACTGTCGGGTGCGCTCGTGCTGCGGGTTCTCGAAGAACTCCACGGCTGAGGCATCCTCCACGATCTCGCCGCCGTGCATCAGCACGACGCGATCAGCGACCTCGCGTGCGAATCCCATTTCGTGCGTCACGACGATCATCGTCATTCCCCGCCGCGCGAGCTCGGTCATGACTTTCAACACTTCCCCGACGAGTTCAGGGTCGAGGGCGCTGGTGGGCTCGTCGAACAGCATGAGCTGCGGCTTCATCGCCAATGCCCGCGCGATCGCGACACGCTGCTGCTGTCCGCCGGAGAGCTGGGCCGGATAGTGCTCCATCTTATCGTCGAGGCCGACGCTCTCCAGCAGCTCGCGCGCCTCCGCCTTCGCCGCGGCACCCGACAGTCGCCGCACTGCACGTGGCGCTTCCATGACGTTCTGCAGGGCGGTCATGTGCGGGAACAGGTTGAAGCGCTGGAACACCATGCCGATGTGCGCGCGCTGCGCTGCCATCCCTCGCTCGGTGAGCTCGCGGACGCCGTCGCGATACTCACCGAAGCCAACGAGCATGTCGTCCACCCAGATCTGACCGGCATCGATCTTTTCCAGCCGGTTGATCGCCCGCAGGAGCGTGCTCTTGCCCGCGCCGGACGAACCGAGCAGACAGACGACCTCGCCCGCGCGCACATCCATCGTGATGTCGCGGAGCACGGCGTTGTCGCCGAAGGATTTCTTGACCTGCCGGATGCGCACGAGCGCCGTGTTGTCATTCATCGATACCTCGCCGGGAGAAGGGGGGACGCACGAGTGCGTTGCGGATGGCCGTCCGGAGGTTCCGCGGACGACCGCGTCGGGTGCTGCCGTCGAAGGCCCGTTCCAGGTAGAACTGGCCAATGCTGGCGACCGTGACGATGATCATGTACCAGACCGCCGCGGCGAACAGCGTCTCCATCACCTCGAGATTGCGGCTGGAGATGTTCGCTGCCGCCGGCTGGTCGTCTGCGGTGGGCGCCGACGACTCGGCCGTGTCGGTGGGGAGCGTCGACGTGCACGCGGACAGGGCCGCGATGCCGACGATGGAGAGGGCGAGGAGGGAAAGACGTGACTTCATTGTGTGTCCTTTCGGGTGGGGTGGAACGTTCAGAGGGTGAGTGCACGCACCGCATGGAGAAGGCGATCGACATCTTCGACCGAGGTGTACGGGGCGATGCCCGCGCGTACCGCGCCGTCGCGCAGATCTGCCCAGTCCTCGGCCTCGATCGCATAGAAGCTGCCGCCCATCACGGCGACGTCCGCTCGCCCGAGTGCCGCGCAGGCCTCGGCTGTGGTGCGGCCGTCGATACGGAACAGGACGGTCGGCACATGCGTGCGCGGCGCACCGACGCGCTCAACGCCGTCGATCTCGGCGAGGCCGTCGACGAGCCGCTTGAAGAGCGCATGCTCGTGTTGCGCGACCGCCGCGTAGGAGCGCTCCAGCCGCTCGCGGCGCGTGCCGTCACCGGGGATGATGTCAGCCAGGAACTCTACCGTCTCTGTCACGCCGGCCAGGAATTCATAGGGCAGCGTGCCTAGCTCGAATCGCTCGGGGACCTGCATGGTCGACGGGCGAAGCTTGTCGGGGACGAGCGCCTCCAGCTTCTCGACGTTGGATCCCAGCACGCCGATGTGAGGACCGCAGAACTTGTACGGCGAGCACACGATGTAGTCGGCTCCGAGGGCGGTGGCATCGACGAGCTCGTGGGCCGTGTAGGCGACGGCGTCGACGTAGATCTCTGCTCCGACCGCGTGTACGGCTGCCGCGATCGCCGCGATGTCCGGCGCCGTACCGTACAGGTTGGACGCCGCGGTCACGGCGACGAATCGCGTGCGGTCGCTAAGCACGCGACGCACATCGTCGACTGTCAGGTCGCCGGTCTCGCGGTCGAAGTCGATCCACCGCAGGGTCGCGCCAGACAGCTCAGCGGCGAGCACCCACGGACGCACGTTCGCGTCATGGTCGAGGCGGCTCGCGACGATCTCGTCGCCGGGGCCGAGGCGGCGGGCGACGGCTCTGGCCATGTCGAAGGTGATCTGCGTCGCGCTGCGGCCGAAGAACACGGCACGCGGATCGACGTTCAGCAGGTCGCCGATCGCGGCACGGGCGCCGCGCACGATGCGGTCTGCGTTCTGCTCGCTGTAGTTGTTTCGGCCACGCTGCGAGACGGGACTCACCATCGCGTCGCGGATGGCGTCGGCGACGCGGGTCGGGGTCTGGGTGCCACCGGGCGCATCGAATAGCGCGCTTCCTGTTCGCAAGGCGGGGAACTGCTGGCGGACACGGGAAAGGGGGTACGTCGAGGTCATGGTCGAACTCCAGGCAGAGAGAGGCAACGCGTTGACGCTCCCGCGCGCTCCGGTCACTTGGGGAGCACACGCATCGCCTCAGGGATGACGGTGTCGGCGGCGCTCGAGAACTGATCGATAGCGGCGCTCGAAAAGTGAACACTCAACGATTGGAGAGTGATCACTTTGGAGGACTGGGCGCTGATCAGGAGGCTGGCTTCGGACGGGGTTCCGAAAGCGCAGATCGCGGCGCGGTTGGGGATCTCGCGGACGACGGTGATCAAGGCGGTGAACTCGGACGGGCCGCCGAAGTATGAGCGGTCGCTGAGGCCGACGTCGTTCTCGCCGTTCGAGAACGGGGTGAGGGCGTTGCTCGCGGACCACCCGCAGATGCCGGCGACGGTGATCGCGGAGCGGGTCGGATGGGAAGGGTCGATCCGTTGGTTCCGTGACAACGTCGCGAGGCTCCGGCCGGAGCATCGCCCCGTCGACCCCGCCGACCGATTGACCTGGGCGGCAGGGGATGCGGCGCAGTGTGATCTGTGGTTCCCGCCGCGGAAGATCCCCCTCGAAGACGGCACCATGGTGCTGCTGCCGGTGCTGGTGATCGTTGCGGCTCACTCCCGGTTCGTGACGGCGCGGATGCTCCCGACAAGGAAGACAGAGGATCTCCTGCTGGGGTCGTGGGAGCTGATTCAACAGCTCGGCGCGGTTCCGCGGCGGCTGATTTGGGACAACGAGTCCGGGATCGGGCAACGCGGCCGCCTCGCGCAGGAGGTCGCGGCGTTCGCGGGAACCCTCGCGACGAAGGCCGTTCAGCTGAGGCCCTACGACCCGGAATCGAAGGGCATCGTCGAGCGCCGCAACGGCTGGTTCGAGACGTCGTTCATGCCCGGCCGGACCTTTACCTCCCCGGCGGACTTCAACACCCAGCTGCAGGAATGGCTCGAGCGGGCGAATGCGAGGGTGGTCCGCACGATCAAAGCCAGGCCCATCGATCTGATCGGGCAGGATCGGGCCCGGATGCTGCCGTTGCCGCCGATCCCGTTGCAGCTTGGCTGGCGGGAACGAGTCCGCCTCGGCCGCGACTACTACGTTCGCCTCGACTCCAGCGACTACTCCGTCGACCCCGCAGCCATCGGCCGGTTCGTCGATGTTATCGCCGACCTCGACCGAGTGAGAGTGCGCCTGGACGGACGGATCGTCGCGGACCACGCCCGGGTCTGGGCGCGAGGTTCTACGATCACCGCCCCCGCGCACCTGGAGGCGGCGAAGCGGTTGCGGCAGGAGTTCCAGCAGCCCCGGCCGGCGATGGCCGCGGATGACCTGAGGCGTGATCTGGCGGACTACGGCCGGGCGTTCGGGATCGAGGGAGTCGCCTGATGGCCGCGAAGCAGACCGACACGGCCAAGCAGATCACCTACCTCGCCGGCGCGCTGAAGGCACCCCGGATCACGGAGGCCGCCGCCCGGATGGCCGACCAAGCCCGAGACGCGGGCTGGTCGTTCGAGGACTACCTCGCCGCCGTCCTCGAACGCGAAGTCTCCGCACGCAACGCTTCCGGAGCGGAGCTGCGGATCAAAGCAGCCGGGTTCCCGAGCCGGAAGACACTTGAGGACTTCGACTGGGACGCGCAACCCGCCACCCGGCAGCAGATCGCCGCCCTCGCCTCCGGCGGGTTCCTGCTCGAAGCGCAGAACGTGGTGCTGCTCGGCCCTCCCGGGACCGGGAAGACCCACCTCGCCACTGCTCTCGGAATCGTCGCCGCCCGCCACGGGCACCGCGTGTTGTTCGCGACCGCGACGGAGTGGGTCACCCGCCTCACCGACGCGCACCGACAAGGGAACCTGCCCCGAGAGCTCGCACGGCTCCGGCGTTACGGGCTGATCATCGTCGCCGAAGTCGGCTACCTCCCGTTCGAGCAAGACGCCGCGAACCTGTTCTTCCAACTCGTCTCGAGTCGCTACGAACACGCGTCGCTGATCCTCACCTCCAACCTGCCATTCAGCGGCTGGGGCGGGGTCTTCGGAGACCAAGCCGTCGCCGCCGCGATGATCGACCGGATCGTTCACCACGCCGACGTCCTCACGTTGAAGGGTGCCAGCTACCGGCTCCGCGGTAGAGGCATCGACAGCCTGCCCAGCATCCGCACCACGACCGACGAAACACCTAGCTAGACTGCCCGCAACCGTTCACTTTTCGAGCGCCGAAAACGTTCAGAATTCGAGCGCCGCCGACAGACGGTGGGAGAGACGTCGGTGCGCCGGTTCATCGGCGTGGATCGACAGAATCGCAGTCGCGATCGATCCGTTTGCTACAGCACCGTCGTACGGCAGGCGCATGATCCCCCGATGCGCCCATTGCGCCGCTGGCGGTTCTCGCCGTGCGCTCCGTACATGTGTCTTCTCCGTCGAATAAGTGAGAGAGCCTGAACTCTGCGCTGACGCTAGCACACGAGTATCGTCTATCTCCACTCAAGGTACGTAGGCTTCTCGGCTGTCGGGCGGGTGTAGCCGGAGAACACTCGATCAGCGCTACGCGCTCTCTCGCCGAAGCCGTGGCTGGGACGGCTGTCGCATCGACAGCTTGCTTGACATCGTCGACGGCAAGTGGCCACTTAACTCTCTTCCAGGCACCCGCATAGTATGCGGATTGCGGGCCGCTTCGATGACCCCGGTTCGACCCGCGGTGTCGGCTTGGCGCTCGCAGTCACCGTCATGGGGATGGTGCTGGCGGCCGTCGCGGTCGGTGTACTACTCGCTGACTTACATCGGGTTCTTCATCCCCGCCGTTCTTGCGCTGGTGGGTGCGTGGCTCCCGTGCACGGTCATGTTCGTCATCGGCGCGGTTCTTGCGCTCATCAGTTTCAGGATCGTCGCTCTGAGCTGGCGCAGGCATCTTCCGTAGCGCGCCGCCGGGCATTGCCGTCCGATGCGACTGGCAGCGCAGTCGCTCCGGAGGCAGCCGCCAGGCTCAGAAGATGCTTGCGATCCGGCGGGCCTGTCGCTGTCAAGGGACGCCGTGCAGTCGAATGCAGGGAGAGTGGCATGGTGACGTCTGCGCTCGGGGTGCATGTGGTCTCGCCTTCGCACGGTCGCGCGATGATCAGGTTCGCCGCGTATTGCGACAGGTTGATCAGTATGGCAGCCATGAGCGGTCCGATCGCGAGTGTCGTCGCGACATCGAAGATGCTGAGATCGCGCGCGTCGCTTTTCCTCAGGGAGTATGCGGATGGACATCGCCATGCGGCGTCCCGGGATACGGAGGACTCGCCCGAAGTTGTGGACTCTCTCGAGCCAGTCTCCCGCGACACCTAGTCCGTCGTCCGCAACGGGCTATGTCATTATGCGGCGCCTGGAGGCGTTCAGTCCTCGTGACGTTCCTGCGGCTTCCTCCCAGTGGGCTCGCTACCGCTGTCGGGCGTGCCCGAGTCCGCCTCAGCACCCATTATCGGATTCACCAGAACGATGTCGGAGCTCGATTTCTCCGCCGTGCTCCGTCGGTCCCAGGTTGGGCGGCGCACGGCGTAAAAGACCAGCGGAGGGCCGCCCAGTAGCAGCACGACGACGGCGACGACCAGGGGGTAGGTGGCATCGGAGAGCCCAGAGAACCCGGTAGGGCGGATGAAGGCGAGAATGAAGGCTGCGGCGCAGGAGATGAAACCCAAGCCTGCCACCAGGGGCATCACAGGCGTCCGGTAGCTACGAACAACCCTTGGTTGCGTCCGGCGCAGCCGGATCGCGGCGGCGAACATCAGCATGTACATGATGAGGTAGAGCGCTGCTGCCATGTCCACCAGGGCGACGAATGCTGTGTTGCCATTGGGGACGAGGACGAAGAGCAGTGCGAGCAACGTCACGATCACTCCTTGCACCGCGAGGATGCCCACCTGCACCCCTGCCTTGTTCCTGCGCTGGAGCAACGGCGGAAGCAGTCCCGTCCGCGCGGCGGCGAGCAGGCCGCGTGAGGGCCCGGCAATCCACGTCACCACCGAGGCGAAAGCACCGAGTGCGACGAGCAGCGAGATCACCGGTGTGCCCCACGAGATGCCCCAGTGGTCGAAGAAGGTCTGGAAGGCCAGGTTGATGCCGTTGGTCACCCCGAGGTCGGTTTGCGGCACGGCCACGGCGATCGCGATTGTGGGGAGGATGAACACACCCAGGATGAGGATCGTGGCGAAGGCTATCGATCGGGGAAAGCCGCGTCCCGGGTTCTTCAGATCGTTCGCGTGCACCGCATTGACTTCCATGCCTGCATAGGCGAGAACGTTCGAGACCACGAGGACGATCGCGGCGATCCCGGTCCAGGGCGGTATGACCGCTGAAGGCTGTAGTGAGGTCTCGGAATGTTCTCCCGTGCCCAGCCAGAGCGCTCCGAGCGCGATCAGGAGAACCGCGGGGAGGATCGTGCCGAAGATCCCGCTCCAGCTGCCGACTTTGGCGAAGAGGTTGCCGCCGGCGAGAGTGATGAGAGTCGATCCCCAGTAGAGGACGAGGATGACGATGGCGGTGTAGATCCCGCTCTGTGCGAGATCGGGCTTTCCGACGACGAACGACAAGCTTGCCGCGATGAAGGCGATCTGCGTGGGATACCACACGACGTTCTGAATCCACTGGAGCCAGATCGCGACGAACCCTGCGCGTTCGCCGAAGGCCTCACGCACCCAGGTGAAGATGCCGCCTTTCCACCCCGTTGCCAGCTCCGCTGCCACGAGCGCGGTCGGCACGAGGAACAGAATCGCGGGGATGACGAAGAGCGTGATGGAGCCCAGGCCATAGGTGGCCATTGCGGGCAGGGATCGCAGCGACGCCACCACTACCACCGTGAGCATTGACAGCTGCACGACCGACATGTAGGCCGTCGCTCCTGCCGCGGGGGCGCCAATCGCCGGCCCTGTGTGGTTTCTTGGGCGGCGGTTACCCGATCGGCCGTACGGATGAGGTTTGACGTGCTCCGCCGTAGGGGCCTGAGTGCCGTCCGCGCGCTCGTCCGGTCCTGCGGACTCGTGGTGAGACATCAGCTCGTCCCTTCCTTGTGCTCTGGGTCAGTGGTGGAATCCGGAGTGTTGGCCTTCTGCGGGCAGCGGGCCTTCGAGGGCATCGAGGTAGGCGACTGCTTCCCGGAGGCCTGCGAGGAACGAGAAGGCGAGGTCGTGGCTGAACCCGTTGCGGACGACGATGCGCTGGACGGTGATGTCCACGAGGTCGGCCGGCATCGGGTACGCGGGCACGAGCCAACCCTTCATGCGGAGCCGTTCCGACAGGTGGTACAGATTCCAGTTCTGTGTGTAACCATCTCGTAGGCGCCACGCGAATACGGGGATGTCCGAGCCGTCGTTCCAGAGCTCGAAGGCCGGAATCTTCGCGATCTCGCTCGAGAGGTACAGCGCAACGTCTTGGGTCGACTGCTGCACGGCGTGGAAACCTGTGCGTCCCAGTCGCAAGAATAGGTAGTACTGCAGGAGGACCTGCGCGCCGGGGCGGGAGAAGTTCAGAGCGAATGTCGGCATGTTGCCGCCGAGATAGCTGACGCGGAAGATCAGGTCGTCGGGGAGCGCGGTGATGTCCCGCCAAACGACCCAACCGAGCCCCGGGTAGACGAGGCCGTACTTGTGTCCCGATGTATTGATCGAGGCGACGCGCTCGATGCGGAAGTCCCATTCCAGATCCGGCTGCAAGAAGGGAGCGATCATGGCACCAGACGCGCCGTCAACGTGGATGGGCACGTCGATTCCGGTGGCCTCCTGGATGCGATCGAGCGCCGCGGCGATGGCCGCGACGGGCTCGTACATCCCTGTGTAGGTGACGCCCAGGATCGCGACAACGCCGATAGTGTTCTCGTCGACATACTTCTCGAGGCCGTGACCGTCGAGAACCTTATGTTCCTCGGAGATGGGAACATACCTTGGTTCGACCTCGAAGTAGTTGCAGAATTTCTCCCAGCACACTTGCACCGCGCTGGAGAGCACGATGTTCGGCTTCTCGGTGGGTTCTCCAGCACTGCGGCGCGCATGCTGCCAGCGGCGCTTGAGGGCGAGGCCACCTAGCATGCATGCTTCGGACGAGCCGATCGTGGATGTCCCGATGCTATTGGCGGGGTCCGGAGCGTGCCAGAGATCGGCGAGCATACGCCAACACCGCGTCTCGATGGCTGCCGTCTGCGGATACTCGTCCTTGTCGATCATGTTCTTATCGGCGGCTTCGAGATAAAGCCGAGACGCGTGATCGTCCATCCAGGTGCCGACGAAAGTCGCGAGATTGAGTCGGGCATTCCCGTCGAGCATCATCTCGTCGTGGACGATCTGATAAGCGGTTTCCTGCAGCGATTCCTCCTCGGGGAAGAGGAACTTCGGCAGCATCGTAGCCTCTCCCGGCCTGGAGAAGATCGGGTTGAGCTCGACCCGGTCGAGTCCATCCTCGTGCCGCGTGATGCGTTGCGTGTTCGACATTATTTTCCTCCTTCACCGTGCAGCGCAGGCGGGGTTGCCAACACCCAATTCCAGTGTAGTTCTGACAATTCGTGCAGACGATTGGGTCTGCCAATCTCCCGGAGGGGACGCCGCATGGTGCGGTTGGTGTTTTGTCAGCGCAGATGTCGGCGCGGGTTCAGTGCGACGATACCGAATCTGGACAGAGCGAGAAGTGCGCCTACGGCAAACATAGCATCACGAAGTCGGAGTAGCTCTGATGCACCTCCCCACACCGATCCGCCAACGTCGTGAGGGCCGCGAGATCCTTCGACGTGGCTTGTCTTGATGTCACGTTCCCGGTAAGCTTTCGTGACATGAGCATGATGTCACCGGCGGCAGCGATCCGGAGTGTCCCTGAGTGTTCCTTCGTGCGCGTCAGCAACTTGCCTGGCACGGCCGTCGCCGCGCGGCAGGCCGCGTCGCGAGCTGCGCGGAACGGCGAGTTGCTTCCTGTTCGTCGGGGCCTGTACTACCGGGGTGCCAAGACGAGGTACGGCATGACGCGTCCTCGCGTGGAAGACATCGCCCGGGAAGTGCTCGGAGAAGAGGGTACTGGTCCCGCTGGGTACTCTGCTGCTCGGGAGTGGGGGGTGACGACCCAAGTTCCCTCGTCTTTCCATTTGGCGACGCTTTGGACGACAGATCCGATCGCAGGTGTGACGCAGCATGCCCGGCGGAACAAGGAGCGGACGAAGCTCAACGCGAAAGAGATCGCTCTCCTGGAGCTTCTGCGCGCCCCGGACCTGTATGTAGAAGCGGGGTGGGGCACGCTGGTTGAGCGAGTCCGGGACGCGCTTGCTAAGAAGGTAGTGCGAGAGGACGCGCTCCGAGCTGCTGTTGCTGGCGAACGAAACACCGCTGTGCGGGAGGGGTTCGCCGAGCTCGCTGCCGATCTGGTAGCCCGGTGAGCGAGCGACTTCGCGACAACTCGGACGATCTCGACGCCCTCGTTGGTCTCACGGCCGAAGCTCTGGGGATGCCAGCGGTCTATGTCGAGAAGGACTTCTGGGTCACCGAAGTGCTGAGAGCTGCCAGCGCGGAACAGGCGATCGCTCTTCCGGATGGGTCAGTCGCTCCGGTGACGTTCACTTTCAAGGGAGGGACGAGCCTGAGCCGGGTGTTCGGCATCGTGGAACGCTTCTCGGAAGACGTCGACCTGCTCGCGGAGTTCCCCGTCGAGGCCTCATTGAGTGCGCGGCACAAGATCCTGAAGGCGGTCGATAGCGCCGTCAGAAGTCATCTTTCGTTCGAGGACGATCGGGTAGCCGTTGGTTCCTCGACGAAAGGCGTCAAGCGCTACGCGACCTACGCGTATCCAACTGCAGCCCAGGATCCGTTTTTGAAGGAGGGCGTACTCCTCGAGCTCGGTAGTCGAGGCGGGACCCACCCGTCTGCGCCGCACCGGTATCGATCCCTCATCGCTGATTACGCGATCACTGAGCTGGGTGAGGATGAGTCGGCGTGGGAGGAGTTCGCGGTCTTCGAGGTGAACGTGCTGGCTCCCGAACGCACCCTCTTCGAGAAACTTGCCGCTGTGCACGATGCGGCAAGCCGTAACGACACGGCCGCCCTCTTGAAGCACGGTCGCCACTTCTATGACATCTACCGTCTTGTTCGGAACCCGCAGGTGGCAGGGGTGCTCGAAGCGATGGGTGCGGACTACAAGCAGAGTCTCGTGGATGACATCGACCAGCAAAGCCGAGCCGCGGATTTCTCGTCCACGCCGCGACCGGCGAAAGGATACGCATCCAGCCCCGCCTTCGATTCAGATCATCCTTCCCAGGAAGCGATCGAGGTCGGATTCAACGCTGCGCAGCAACTCATCTACGGAGACCTGGTCTCCCTGGACGAAGCTGTCGCGAGCGTCCATGCAGCGCACGAACTCCTCTAGAGCTTCGTGACGGCGGGACGTACCTTCCCACTACGGAGGCCTTCGGCAATGCATCCATAAACCCCACATAAACCCCTGACGGATCTGCCGGTGGCTACCAAGAGCCGGGACCTGGCCGGGACCTGACGCATGCAAATCATGCAATCCATGACGTGAAAAGGGACCTTCTGAGGGGCAGAAAAGCCCGGAAAATCAAGGATCTGGGCTGAACCGTCTACCTGGGGGTCAAGGGGTCGCAGGTTCAAATCCTGTCAGCCCGACCGAGATGGAACACCCTCCCACCTGCTGGTGGGAGGGTGTTCTGCGTTCTGCACCTCTCCGCGTGCCCAGCCCCTCCAGGCACGGGCTCGTCAACCCTTCACGGGCCCCACCCAGACCTGCTGGGCATTGGTGAACTCGCGGATGCCGTGCGGGCCCAGCTCACGGCCGTAGCCGGAGCGCTTGATCCCGCCGGAGGGCAGCCGCGGATCAGATTTCACGATCCCGTTGACCGAGACCTGACCGGCGTCGATGCGGCGTGCCATCGCGACCCCGCGCTCGGTCTCGGTCCAGATCGCGGCGCCGAGACCGTAGGGGGTGTCGTTGGCCAGAGTGAGGGCGTGCTCCGCGTCCTCCGCCGCCATCACCACAGCGATCGGCCCGAAGGTCTCCTCGGTGCAGGCCGCCATCCCCGGCGCAACACCGGTCAGCAGAGTCACCGGGTAGAAGAAGCCCTCCCCCTCGGGCATCTCTCCGCCGAGCACGAGGATTGCGCCGGCCGCGACGCTCTCGGTGACCTGCCGGTGGAGGTTCTCTCGCAGCTCCTCCCGGGCGATGGGTCCCACCTTCGTCGCCTCGTCCCGGGGATCACCGACCACCAGGTCCCGCAGCTGGGCGGTGAGCAGCTCGACGAACTCGTCGTGCACGGAGCGTTCCACGATCACCCGCTTCGCGGCGATGCAGGACTGGCCGGCGTTGATGATCCGCGAGAGGGCTGAGACCTCTGCCGCCTTGGCGAGGTCCGCATCGGCCAGCACGATGCAGGGATCGGAACCGCCGAGCTCGAGTACTGCGGGCTTGATCTCGCTCGCGGCGATCGACGCGACCTTCGCCCCGGCCCGGTCCGAGCCGGTGAAGGAGACCGCCTGGACGCGGGGATCACGGATCGCCTGCTCGACGTCCTCGGTGGTGGCCAGCAGGGTCTGGAAGACCCCGTCGGGGGCGCCGGCGGCACGGAACACCTCCTCGAGCGCAGCGGCACAGCCCGGCACATGCGGATCGTGCTTCATGATGGCGGTGTTCCCGGCCATCAGCGCCGGGGCGCAGAAGCGGAAGGCCACCCAGAACGGGGCGTTCCAGGGCAGGATCCCGAGCACTGGGCCGAGCGGCAGGTACTGCACGTAGGAGGAGGTCGCGTCGGACTCCAGGTGCTCTTCGGCCAGGTACTCCGGGCCGAACTCGGCGTAGTGCTCGGCGGCCCACGCCGATTTCGCGACCTCTCCCCTGGCCTCGCCGATCGGCTTGCCCATCTCCTCGGTCATCAGCGGGGCGAGCTCGTCGGTGTGCTCGCGCAGGTAGGTGGCGACTCTCCGCAGCACCTCGGCGCGTTCGGCGAGGGTGGTGTCCTTCCAGGAGGTGTAGGCGGTCTGGGAGCGGTCGATGATCGCGGTGATCTCGGCAGGCGTCGCAGCGGGCACCTCGCGCACCACGGAACCGGTGGTGGGATCGATGGCGGTCAGCATGGTCATGGGTGCTGCTCCTCTCAGAAGCGGGGGGCGAGGACAGCACCGGTCGGGAACGACCGGGCCGAGCTCTCGTGGACGGTGAAGTCCTCGGGCAGGGTGAAGAACGACTCGCAGCCGTCCTCCGTGATGTGGACGGTGTCCGAGATGCCGACGGTCTTGTTCCCGTCCACTCCCCACATCCACGGCAGCAGATGGAAGGTCATTCCCTCCTCGAGCTGCCGCTCATCGCCCTCCAGCAGGGAGACGATGTATCCCTCGTCCCAGGATGGCGGGAAGGCGATCCCGATGGAGTAGCCGGCGCGGGTGACGAGCTGGGCGCCCACGTCGTTGCTCTCGATGCGGGAGCGGGTGAGCACCGCGATCTCGGAGACGGTCACCCCCGGCTTCATCAGTGCCCGCAGCTCCGCCAGGGTCTGCTTCATCAGCTCCTGCGCGGAGTGCATCGAGTCCGAGAGCGCCCCGTTGACCACGGTGCGCATCATCGCCGTGTGGTAGCGGCGGTAGCACCCGCCGACCTCGAGGAAAACGTGCTCGCCGGGACGGATCATGCGGCCCTCCCAGGTGGAGTGGCCGATCATCGAACGGGGTCCGGACGCGACATACGGCATCACCGCCGGGAACTCACCGCCTGCCCGGAACATCGCCGAGGTGATCGCGGCGGCCACATCGTTCTCAGTGGCTCCGGCCATCGCCGCCCCCAGCCCGGCGGCCATCCCCGCCTCCCCGGCATAGGCGGCGAGCTGCATCACGTCGATCTCGGCCTGCGACTTGCGGACCCGTCCCTCCTCGACGATGCCGAAGCAATCCACCAGCCCCTCTCCGAAGGCGTCGTGGAAGCGGTCCTGCTGGTAAGCGGGGAAGTAGTAGCTGTTGCGCTCGTAGCCCACCCGGGAGTCCCCCAGGCGCAGGTCGCGCAGGGTGCTGACGAGTTCGAGGATCGCGTCGCCGTCGTCGGGATAGGGCCGGGAATGCTCCACCCAGGTCCGGGCGATCACGTTGGACTCCTCGAGCGCGCGGGTGATCATCACCGAGTCCGCGCTCAGCGGGACGATCAGGGCCTGGAAGTAGGAGTAGCCGGTGGTCTGATAGTCGGTGAGGTACATGAGGTTCTCGGGGTCGGTGATGATCACCGCGTCCAGCTCCCGCTCCGTCATCCGCCGCCTCAGCTCCCCCAGTCGGCGTTCGTATTCCTCGGGCGCGAAAGTCATATCGGACCGGCGGCGCATCAGCGAGCCTTCGTCGCGGCGTCGATGGCCTGTGCCAGCAGGTCCAGTCCCTCGGTCAGATCGGCTGCGGGGATGGTCAGCGGCGGGATCAGCTTGATCACCCGTCCTCCGCTGCCGCAGGGGCCGATCAGCAGGCCGCGCTCGAAGCATTCCGTCTGGACCTGCTTGGCGAAGGCTCCGTCCCCGGTGTCCAGGGCCTGCATCATGCCCTTGCCGCGCACCTCCCACTCCTTGTCGGGATGGGCCGCGGCGATCGCCTCGAGCGCCTCGCGCATCTGTTCGCCCTTGGCGAGCACGTCGGCGAGGAACGACTCGTCGGTGAAGTAGTCCAGCGCGACGGTCCCCGCGACGAAGGAGAGCCCCTGTCCTCGGAAGGTGCCGGTGTGGGCACCGGGTGACCAGTTGTCGTCGACGGCGGGCTTGTTGAGGTTCATCGCGATCGGGGTGCCGAAGCCGCCGAGCCCTTTGGCGAGCGTGATGATGTCCGGGTCCAGGTCCATTCCGTCGAAGGAGAAGTAGCCTCCGGTGCGGCCCACGCCGGCCTGGATGTCGTCGATGATGAACAGCGCTCCGACCTCGCGGGCGAGGTCCTGGATCTCGTGCAGCCATTCCCTGCTGGCGATGTTGACGCCGCCCTCGGCCTGGACCGGCTCGACGAGGAATGCCGCAGGAGGGGTCAGGCCGCTGGAAGGGTCCCGCAGCGCGGCGGCGTAGTCGGAGACGCCGGTGCGGCCACCGGGCGCGGTCTCGAACTGCAGGCGCACGACGTCGGTGAGCGGAACCCCTGCCCACTGTCGGAATGCCTCATTCGCGGTCGCGGCGAGCGAGCCGAGGGTCATGCCGTGGAAGCCGTGGCTGAAGGCGACGATCTCGCGCCGACCCGTGGTGAGGCGAGCCAGTTTGAGCGCCGCCTCCACCGCATTGGACCCCGTGGGCCCCATGAACTGCATCCGATGGTCCATCCCCCGCGGCGCCAGGACCACCTCATGGAAACGGGCGATGAAGTCACGCTTGGTGGTCGTGTAGGTGTCCAGGCTGTGCGCCACGCCGTCCGCCTGGAGGAACTCGATCATCGCCTCCTTCATCCTCGGGTTGTTGTGCCCGAAGTTCAGGACTCCGGCCCCGGCGAAGAAGTCGATGTAGCTGGTGCCGTCCTCATCGACCTGGCGGGCGTTGGAGGCGGAGGCGAACACCGTCGGATACGCGCGGCAGTACCCGCGGATCTCGGACTCATGCTGCTCGAAGATGGTGGTGTCCATGAGGGACCTCCCGTCGCGATGCGGGGCAACCTCGCTCGTCACGCCCGGCCGCATAGCGAAGTTCGCCCCGTCTGACAAGTGGGTGCCGGTGTGCCGACCATCACTCACCCGGGGCGGTCCCGTCAAGCGGCCCAGCTCGAGAGGCCTGTCGTGACCTCTCTGCACCGGTGCGCCTGCGGGCAGGTCTCGAGTGGGCAGTCCCGCTCCCGGGGGCAGTCAGGCCCTTCAGCTGCCGCGAGCCTCTCCCCAGTCGACACCCTCCAGGGAGAGGTCAGCGGCCATGTCCTCGAGGAAGCGGATGACAAGACGACGTTCGGCGGAGCCGAGCTTCTTCGCTGCGTTGACGCGACGTGCTTGCTGAGCGCCGATCGTTCGCATCGCTGTCGCGCGGGTCGAGGGGTCGACGTGCACGACCAGCGCGCGACGGTCAGTGGGGTGGCGCACCCGCCGGATGTGCCCGGCGTTCTCGAGACGGTCCAAGAGCTTCGTGGTGGATGCGCTCGAGATTCCCAGCGTCCGCGCGATAGCCCCGGGGGTAGCCTCTGAGCCCATGTTCTCGCTCACGATGACGAAGTGCAGGGCTCGCATATCGGTCTCGCTGAGCTCCATGTACCTCAGGGAAGCTTCAGACAGGGCCTTCTCCGCGGCGCGGAGCCGCGAGAGCGCCTCCATCAGGGCGTCTATCTCCTGAACATCCTGCGCAGCCAGGCCGCTGTATTCGATCAGCTCCTCGTGCGGATCGCTTGCGGCCATCGAGAACAATGACGGCGTGGCGGGCTCGATCCCCTGCTGCGCCGCCTGCTCTCCTGACGTGTTCATGCCGACGAGCCTACTCCGCAGAAGGTGACGAAGTAGGTATCTTATCTAACTACTGATCTGTGAGACACTATCCCGGTCACGCAATTTCGAAGGGACGAACATGGCCTCCATCAACGATTCGACGGATGGCTCCGCAAAGCCGACGCACCGTCGCAGCACGCGAGGGATCCCCCGAGCCCTGCGCGTTCTGATACCCGCGCTTCTGATCATCGCGTGGCTAGCGGCGGCAGCTGTGGGCGGGCCGTACTTCGGCCGAGTTGAGGAGGTCTCGTCCAATGACCGCACCGCTTATCTCCCCGAGACCGCCGACGCCACACAGGTCTCCCTCCTCTCCTCGAACTTCCTCGGATCGGATTCGCTGCCCGCGATCGTGGTCATCACCTCGAGCGATGAGATCGACGACCAGATGGCTGCCGAGCTCGATGAGACAAGCGCCGATCTCGCGCAGCTGGACGAGATCACCGGCGAGATCTCACCGGTGATCATTGCCGACGACGGCCTCGCCGCACAGCTGTTCATCCCGCTCGACCCGGACGCGGATATGGCAGAGCTGACCGCTGAGATCGAGAACACGCTGGCAGCTGATCTGCCCGAAGGCCTCACCCCGTACGTGACCGGCCCAGCGGGATTCTCCGCCGATCTCGGCGCCGCCTTCGCGGGTATCGACGGGCTGCTGCTGGCCGTGGCGCTCGCAGCGGTGTTCGCGATCCTCATCGTCGTCTATCGCTCGGTGATACTTCCCGTGGTCGTCCTCGCCACGAGCGTCTTCGCACTGTGCGCCGCTCTGCTCACCATCTGGTATCTCGCTGCCGCGGATATCCTGCTCCTGTCCGGGCAGACCCAGGGGATCCTCTTCATCCTCGTGATCGGCGCCGCCACTGACTACTCCCTGCTGTACGTGGCCCGATATCGCGACGAGCTCCGCCACACCCGGCTCCGCGGGGCCGCGACGATGAAGGCTCTGCGCGGCACCATCGAACCGGTGCTCGCCTCGGGCGGCACCGTGATCGCCGGCCTCCTCTGCCTGCTGCTGTCGGATCTGAAGTCGAACAGCACGCTCGGCCCGGTGGCGGCCATCGGAATCCTCTTCGCCATGGCCGCGGCACTGACCTTCCTTCCGGCGGCGCTGTACGGCATGGGCCGAGTGGCGTTCTGGCCGCGCCGCCCCCGCTACGAGCCCGACGCCCCCGCCGCCGGGGCCGACCCGGCCGACCATGGCATCTGGGGACGCATCGCGCTCGCCGTCCGGCGCCGCCCCCGGCGCATCTGGATCATCACCGCTGTGGTCCTCGCGGTCGGCTGCCTCGGGGTGACCCAGCTGCGAGCTGACGGCGTTCCGCAATCCGACCTGGTGCTGGCAGAATCCTCCGCCCGCGAGGGTCAGATCGCTCTGGGCGAGCACTTCCCCGGAGGCTCAGGAACCCCCGCCCAGATCCTCGTCGACGACTCCGCCCTCCAGGACGTCACCGACATCCTGCTGGCTGCCGACGGTGTGGATTCCGTGACGGTCACCGCCGAGGACTCCCCCAGCGGCTCCGCTCCCGTCACCGAAGAAGGCGTCCAGCCCTTGGGCCCGCCCGGAACGCCAGCTCCGGAGCCC
Organism: Brachybacterium sp. AOP29-B2-41; assembly: GCF_052378395.1. Lineage (NCBI taxonomy): Bacteria > Bacillati > Actinomycetota > Actinomycetes > Micrococcales > Dermabacteraceae > Brachybacterium > Brachybacterium sp. AOP29-B2-41. The sequence continues at coordinate 20,434 of NZ_JBQSXR010000022.1, read as the reverse complement.
ACCGTCATCGACGGCGACATCCTTCTCCAGGCGACCCTCTCCGACGCACCGGACTCCGCGGCAGCCGAGGACACGGTGCGCGAGCTCCGCACCGAGTTCGCCGCGCAGGACATCTCGGCGCTGGTCGGCGGACCCACCGCCATCTCGATCGACACCAATGACGCATCGGCTCATGACCGCGCGCTGATCATCCCGATAGTTCTCGTCGTGATCCTGCTGATCCTGATGCTCCTGCTCCGCTCGATCCTCGCTCCGATCCTCCTGATCGCCACCACGGTGCTGTCCTTCGGCACGGCGATGGGCGTGGCCGCGTTGGTGTTCAACAACCTGTTCGACTTCCCCGGCGCCGATCCGGCGGTCCCCCTGTACGGGTTCGTCTTCCTGGTCGCTCTCGGCATCGACTACAACATCTTCTTGATGACCCGGGTCCGGGAGGAGTCGCTGAAGCACGGGACCCGCGAGGGCGTGGTGCGCGGCCTCGCCGTCACCGGTGGGGTGATCACCTCGGCGGGCATGGTGCTCGCCGCGACCTTCGCGGCGCTCGGAGTGATCCCGATCCTGTTCCTCGCCCAGCTGGCGTTCATCGTCGCCTTCGGCGTGCTGCTGGACACCTTCGTGGTGCGCACCCTGCTGGTCCCCGCTCTCGCCCTGGACCTGGGCAAGATCATCTGGTGGCCCTCGAAGCTGTGGAGGTCGGGCCGGGCGTGACGTAGCCCGCAGGTTCTGGGGCCCGCGGCCTCAGAACCTGCGCGGCTTCCTAGACTGGCCGCATGAGCATGACCCCCTCCTCCCAGCCCCCGACCGAAGCCTCCACGGCGCTGAACGAGTTCGTCCTCACCGTGGTGTGTGCGGACGCTCCCGGCATCGTCCATGCCGTGACCGGCGCGATCGTGGAGATCGGCGGGAACATCACCGAGAGCCGTCAGTTCGAGAGCGGCACCACCCACCGGTTCTACCTGCGGCTCCAGGTGGTCACTGCGGCCACGCTCGAGCAGCTCGAGGCCGCGCTGTCTCCGGCGGTGGCGCGCTTCGAGCTCGAGCATCGCATCGATGTGGTGGGCCGCCCTCTGCGCACGCTGGTGCTCGGCTCCACCGCGAAGCACTGCGTGAACGATCTGCTCTTCCAGGTCGACTCCGGGAATCTGCCGATCACGATCCCCCTGATCCTCGCCAACCATCCCACCCTCGAGCCGCTAGCCAGCTTCTACGGGGTGCCCTTCGAGCACCTGCCCACCAAGGGCGCCGGCGCGAAGGCGGCCTTCGAGGACCGGGTGCGCGAGGCGATCATCGAGCACGACATCGAGCTGGTGGTGCTGGCACGCTATATGCAGATCCTCTCCCCTGAGCTGTGTGCTGAGCTCGCCGGGCGCTGCATCAACATCCACCACTCGTTCCTGCCCGGCTTCAAGGGCGCGAACCCCTACCGCCAGGCCTATGCGCGCGGGGTGAAGCAGATCGGCGCGACCGCGCACTTCGTCACCAGCGACCTCGACGAGGGGCCGATCATCGAGCAGGACGTGATCCGGGTCGACCACACCCGCTCCCCGCAGGAGCTGATGGCGATCGGGCAGGACGCCGAGGTACGGACGCTCCGCCAGGCCGTCACCTGGTTCGCACAGTCTCGCGTGCTGCTGGATGGACCCCGCACGATCATCTTCCGCTGAGGCGGCCCTCCCGCCTCAGAAGACGGGCCTGCCTCCGGTCACCCCGAGTACGGTGCCGGAGACGTAGCTCGCCTCCGAGGGGCTGGCTAGGAACACGAATGCTCCGGCCACCTCGGACGGCTGCCCGGCTCGACCCAGCGGAGTGTTCGCCCCGAACTCGACGTAGTCGTCGGACACGCGGGTCGCGACGTTGAGCGGGGTCCAGATCGGTCCCGGCGCGACCGCGTTGACCCTGATCCCGCGCGGGCCGAGGTCAGCAGCCAGGTTGACCGTCACGTTGTTGATCGCCGCCTTCGTCGCGGCGTAGTCCATCAGCGGGACTGAGGGGTCGTAGCTCTGGATCGAGGAGCAGTTGATGATGCTCGCCCCATCGCCGAGATGAGGGGCCGCCTCCTGGGTGATCCAGAAAAGAGCTTACAGGTTCGTGGTGAGGGTGCGGTGCAGTCGCTCGGACGTCATGCCCTCGAGCCCCTTGGGCTCCGCGCGGCCCCATTGGAACGCCGCATTGTTCACCAGAATGTCGAGACGGCCGTGCTCCTCGACGGTGCGGGTCACGAGCGACCGGGCCAGCTGCTCATCGCGGATGTCTCCGGGCAGCAGCAGTGCGCGCCGGCCCGCTTCTTCGATCCAGTGCCGGGTCTGCTCGGCGTCCTCCTGCTCCTCGGGCAGGTACGAGATCGCCACATCAGCGCCTTCGCGCGCGTAGGCGCTCGCGACCGCACGCCCGATCCCGGAGTCCCCTCCGGTGATCAGTGCGGACAGGCCCTGCAGGCGGCCGTGGCCCACGTAGCTGCTCTCGCCGTGATCGGGGATCGGCTGCATGGGGGCAGTGAGCCCGGGCGGCTGCTGATCCTGGGCGGGGAATGAGGGCTCTCCGTCGCGGGTGGACAGGGCGCGGGCTCGTTCCGCGATCTCGGAGGGCAAGGGATCGGTGTGCTCGGTCATCGGGGCTCCTTCGTCGGTGACGGCTGTGTGCTCACGCTAGTGCGCGACGGCAGGGACCGCACCGAACGACCGGTCGGGCGCGTCGTCTGTGGGTCCTGCTGCTGGTACGTCCGGTTCCGGCGGGATGCTCAGCCCTTGACCCCGCCCGCGGCGGCGAAGCCCTGGCCCAGGCTGCGACCGAGGAACAGGTACAACACCACCACCGGCAGCGAGTAGAAGATCGAGAACGCGGCCAGCTGGCCGTAGGCGACCTGGCCGTACTGCGAGGAGAAGGTGTACAGGGTGACCGCGGCGGGAAGGTTCTCGGGGCTCAGCAGCAGCATGAACGGCACGAAGAAGTTGCCCCACATCATCACGAAGGTGAAGATCGTGGCGACCGACAACCCGGAGCGCATCAGCGGCAGCACCACCGACCACAGCGCCCGATAGACGCCCGCGCCCTCGGTCCAGGCGGACTCCTCGATCTCGATCGGCACGCCGTCCATGAACCCCTTGGTCAGGAAGATGGCGTACGGCAGGGAGCTGGCACCGAGGAACAGGATCGCCCCGCCCATCGAGTCGATCAGGTTCACCTGCACGAACAGCGAGTAGACCGGGATCATGATCGCCGTGATCGGCAGCCCGGTCGAGAAGATGATCGTCAGCAGCAGGGGCCGCTTGGCGCGGAAGCGGAACCTCGACATCGGGTAGGCGCACAGCACCGCCGCGACCATCGTCACGATGGTCGCCCCGCCGCACAGCATCAGCGAGTTCGCCAGCGGGCGGAACGTGGTCTCCGTGTTCCAGATCGCCGCGAAGTTGCCCAGCGACCAGCTCTCCGGCCAGGAGACCGACAGGGTTGCCTCGGTGTTGAAGGAGGCCAGCACCACCCACAGCAGGGGCACCAGGAAGGCCGCTCCGATCACGATCATCACGACGGTGCTGGCGATCGTGCTGCTGCGCTCCCTCGACCCGGTGCCGGAGCGGCGGGGGCGTAAGCCGGTCCCGCTCCGTGAGGCGGGGGCAGACTCACGGGTGGCGGTGTCGTCGGTCGTGGTCATCGCTTATCCTCCTCGGGCAGCAGACGCAGGTACGCGAGTGAGGCCAGAGCCCCGATCAGCAGCAGCAGGAGGGCCACGGCGGTGCCGTAGCCGAGCTGCCCGTAGGAGAACGCCTGCTCGTACATGTACAGCGGCAGGGTCTGGCTCTGCCGGGCTGGGCCGCCGCCGGTCATGATGAATATCAGACCGAACACCGACAGGGTCTGCAGCGTGGTCAGCATCAGGTTGGTGGCGATCGCCGGTCGCATCAGCGGCAGCGTCACGGACCGGAAGCGGCGCACCGGGCCGGCGCCGTCCAGCGAGGCCGACTCGTAGACGTCGGCGGGGACAGCGCTCAGCGCCGCGGAGTACACCAGCATCGAGAAAGCGGTGCCGCGCCAGATGTTCGCGAAGGACACCGCGATGATCGGAGCGCTGAACAGCAGGTCCTGCGGCGGCAGACCGATGGCCGAGATGATCACGTTCAGGGAGCCGTCGGGCGCGAAGAAGGTGTAGAGCAGGTAGCCGGCCACGACCTCCGGGAGGATCCAGGCGGCGACCACGACTGCGGTCACCACGAAGGTGACGATCCGGTGGGATCTCTCCATGAGCAGCGCCAGCAGCATGCCGAGCACGTTCTGTCCGATGATCGCAGAGACCACCGTGAAGATCAGCGTCAGCACCACGGAGTTCCAGAAGTCGCCGTCGGTGAATGCATCGGTGAAGTTCTGGAGGCCGACGAAGCTGGTCTCCTCTGCCCCCTTTCCCCGGATCGCGCTGTCGGTGAAGGCGAGGTAGATCGAGTACACGATCGGCCCCAGCATGAAGCCGATCAGCAGCAGGAAGGCCGGGACCATGGGCACTGCACGGGCGGGGGTCAGGCGGTTGCCGAGCCGACTCGACCTGCGGTGCGGGGGCGGGGTCGGGGACCCGTCGCTCGGCCTCGGGGACCGCTCGGCGGCGCGGGCATCGGTGCTCATGCGGTGGCCTCCTGCACGTTGTCCTCGCCGACGATGTCGGTGACGGTGGCGTCGTACGCCGCGGCAGCGGCCTCGGGGGTGCTGCCCGTCATCACGGCCTCCATCGCCTCCTGGATGGCGGAGGAGACCTCCGGGTAGGCAGGCAGTGCGGGCCGGTAGTAGGCGGTCTCCAGCAGGTCGGTGAAGTACTCCACGGCCGGGGAGTAGCTGAGGTAGCGCTCGTCGGCGGCGACGTCCTCGCGCACGGTGATGTGGTTGTCGGCGATGGCGTAGTTGATCAGGGTCTCGGTGGACACGAGCTTCTCGAGGAAGCGGAAGGCGATGTCACGGTCGGTGACGTGCTGCGGGATCGACAGCCCCCAGCCGCCGGCCAGGGTCACGGTGCCTGCACCGCCGCCGTCCTGGGTGGGCATGTCCGCCAGGCCCACCACGTCGGGCCATTCGGGCCAGGGACGCGGAGCGGTCTCCGTCCAGTTCTGGGAGATCCAGGAGCCGTCGATGAGCATGCCGAGCTTCTTCTCGGGCAGCAGGCTGGTGTAGATCGACTCGGAGATGTTGGGGTCCAGGTGCTGGCCGAGCGGGAGTGTCAGCTCCTCCTCGAAGAGCGTCTTGAGGAAGGCGAGCGAGTCGATGAACCCCGACGAGCCGATGATCCACTTCTCGCTCTCCTTGTCGTAGAGCCAGCCCTCCTCGGCGGTGCCGTACAGCAGCATCTCGAAGCCCTGCATCGAGGCCTTCTCGCCCTGCGGGGTACCGGCGAACATGAAGAAGGGCGTCGCCTCGCTCCCGGAGTCACGGATGGTGCGGGCGGCCTCGAGGATGTCCGCCCAGCTGCCCGGCTGCCAGTCCTCCGGGAGCCCGGCCTCGGCGAACACCTCCTTGTGGAACCAGATGGCCCGGGTATCGGTGGTGATCGGGACGCCGTAGATCCCGGCGTCCTCCCCGGTGACGGCCTCCTTCGAGGCCTCGGCGATGTCGTCCCAGTGCGCGAATGTCTCAACCAGGTCGGTGATCGGCTGCAGGTACCCCGCTCCCACGTCGGAGAGCAGGATGAAGGAGTCCTCGTACACCAGGTCGGGGCTGGTGCGGGGGGAGCTCATGAGGAGCTCGTTCTTGGTGAAGTAGTCGTTCTCGGAGGCGACGATCGGGACCAGTTCGACCGTCAGCTCGGGATTCTCGGCGGAGAACTCCTCAGCGGCGGTAGTGATCCACTCCTGCTTGATGGTGCCGGAGCCGAACTGCTGGAAGGCGATGCGGAGGACTTGCGGGTCGCGACCGCCGCCGGTGCATCCGGCGAGGGCGGTCAGCGGGAGCAGCGCGGCCGCTCCCGCGGTGAAGCGCAAGAAGCTGCGACGGTCCGGCACGAGCCGGTGCGGGGGGTCGGGGGCCACGGATGCCTCCTCGTCGAGGGCTACGGACGTTCGACACTAGCCTGTGACGTACATCTCGCAAAGACCCCGCTCGGCGCGCCGTCGTCCGGGCGGGACGAGCGGCTCAGGCGCGGGGCCGAGCTCGGCCGACGCCCTGAGCGTGTTCGGCGTCGGCGTAGCGCATCCCGGGTGGGACCTGGGCGAGCTCGAACCAGGAAGCGGCCCGCGGCAGCAGCCGCACGTCCTGCCAGGGGACCGCGAAGGCGGGATCACGCCACAGGGTCAACCCGATCTCCTCACGGCGCCCGGCGGCGATCATCGTGAGCCGACGCAGGCGGGACAGCGGGTGGGGATCTGCCCGGGAGGCCGCGGGGATCGCCACCACGCCACCGAGGTCCAGCGGCCAGACCGTCTCTCCCCAGTGCAGGCTCGCCTGCTCCGGGGAACCGCTGATCACGGCAGGCGGCCGCAGATCCGCGGCTGTCACCGGGGTGGGGGCGAGCGGAGTGCCGCGTTCGAGCACCTCGTGCTGGACCCACGTGCCGGGCAGGAGGGCCGTCCCCCCGACCGAGACGTCCACCAGGATCGATTCGGCGAAGGGCTGCAACGGAACGCTGAGCTGGCCGCCTCGCGTCATGTCACGCCGGGGCACTGCGATGACCCTCACCACGGCAGTGTCGCCGGGTTGGTCGGTCAGCGAGATCCTCACCCGGGTGCCGGGCAGCGGGTCGAGGCGCCTCACCGGCGGAACCGCGCTTCGGGACGGTCCTCGAGCGCCCATCGGAGCTGCTCGGTGAAGCGTGCGTTCATCGGCGGTGCGGCATCCACGGGGAACCAGCGCGCCTCGGTGTTCTCACCATCAGCGGGGTACGGCCTGGAGTCACGGTCGGCCTCGCACAGGAAGCACAGGTCCAGGTACTGGGCCTGGTCGCCATTGCCATAGGTGATGGGTGGCAGGGTGCGCACGTCGAGCAGTCGCCGCGCGGTGGAGGGGATGCCCGCCTCCTCGGCGACCTCGCGCACCGCCGCGCGGGCCGGCTCCTCGCCGGGGTCGATGATCCCGGTGACAGGGGTCCAGGCGCCGTCATCCGCGCGCCGCACGGCGAGCAGCGAGGTCCGTTCCCGATCGAGCACCAGGGCGGTGACGCCGGGCATCCACAGCAGCTCGTGCCCGACCCGCTCGCGCAGGGACAGGACGAAGTCCGGGGTCGCGATGGCAGCTCCTCCCAGGAAACTGGCGGCGTCAGCCGCCCATCAGGATCGGCAGCGTGGCCACGCCCATGATGAGCACCATGAACACCACGTACACGATGAAGAACAGGATGATCAGCACCAGCATCACCCAGAACAGGATCCACCCGACCTTGTTCATCTTCTGAGCGGAGTACGGATCACTGTCCATCTGCACCAGGGCGATGATCCCGAAGATCGCCGGAATCGTGCCTCCGCAGAGGAAGCCGACGATGATCAGGATGATCGCGCTGGACTGGATCTTGCTGCGGTCCGGCAACGGGCCCTGGGGGTGGTAACTCATAGCTCGCGGATCCTTGTCGCTCAGGCGTGGGGACGGGCGGGCCGTCCTTCAGCAGGTTCGGTCCAGCAGCTCAGTCCTTCAGCGGGCGACCGTGGGCGTCACGCTCGAAGGTCGGGGACTTCGCGAGCACCATGATGCCCTCGATGAGCCCCCAGATCTGCGCGACTGGGTAAAGGAGGAAGCAGCTCAAAACAGTGATAGCGACCTGGATGATGCCGATCGTGGTGTACCCCAGCAGGAAGCGGTGGACCCCGAATCCGCCGAGGAAGATGCCGAGCAGGCCCACCACCAGGCGGCTCTGAGGCTCACCCTGGGGTGCTGCGCCACCGGCGGCGGGAGCCTGGCCGGCGCTGGGCTGGCCGTAGCCGGCGCCGCCCTGCGCGTGGGGATCGGAGGCGGAGGGGCCGGAGCCCGCCGCCGGCGACCAGTTCTGCTGCGGCTGCCCGTACGGATCGGAGGCGGAGCCGGCAGACGGCTGGGCGTACGGGTCCTGCCCGGCAGCGGGCTGCTGGCCGAACGGGTCCTGCCCCGCAGCAGGCTGCTGGGCGTACGGATCCTGCCCGGCGGCAGGCTGCTGGGCGTACGGGTCCTGCCCGGCGGCAGGCTGCTGGCCATAGGGATCCGAGGCGGAGGGGACCGGCTGGCCGTAGGGGTCCTGCTGTCCGTACTGCTGCGCGCCCGGCGTCTGCTGCCCGAAGGAATCCTGCTGGGCTGCAGGCTCCGCAGGCGGCTGCGCCCACGGATCCTGCTGCGGCTGCGCGTAGGGGTCCTGCGGCTGCTGCGCGTAGGGATCCTGCTGCGGCTGGCCATAGGGATCCTGGCCACCCTGCTGCGCATCGAAGTCGTTCCCCTGGGTGTTCCAGGAGCCGTTGTCACCGGGATTGCTCATGGCGGACACGATACGTGGTGCAGCCGTGGTGATGCACCTCGGCTGGACCCGGCTGTCAGCGGCGGCGCTTCTCGCGGATCCGCACGCCGATCACGATCGGTGAGCCCGTGAACTCGAAGTCCTCGCGCAGACGGCGCTCGATGAAGCGGCGATAGCCGTGCTCGAGGAAGCCGCTGGCGAAGATGACGAAGCGCGGCGGCCTGGTTCGTGCCTGCGTCGCGAACAGGATGCGGGACTGCTTGCCGCTGCGCACCGGGTGGGGATGCGCGGCCACCAGCTGGCCCAGGAAGGCGTTGAGCCGGCCGGTGGCGATGCGCCGGTCCCAGGACTCCAGCGCAGCTTCGAGCGCGGGCACCAGGCGGTCGGCGTGGCGGCCCGTCTCGGCGGAGATGTTCACCCGAGGAGCCCAGGAGACGTGTGCGAGATCACGCTCGATCTCCCGCTCCAGCGTCTTGTGACGCTCCTCGTCCAACAGGTCCCACTTGTTGAAGGCGAGCACCAGGGCGCGCCCGGACTCCAGGACCATGTCGATGATCTTCAAGTCCTGAGCAGAGATCGGTTCGGAGGCCTCCAGCAGCACCACCGCGACCTCGGCCCGGTCCAGGGCGGAGCGGGTGCGCAGCGAGGCGTAGTAGTCGGCGCCCTGGGACTGGAGCACCCGGCGCCGAATACCGGCGGTGTCCACGAAGGTCCACTCCTTGCCACCGAGCGTGATCTTCTCGTCCACCGGGTCCCGAGTGGTGCCGGCGACATCGTCGACCACGACGCGCTGCTCCTTGGCGAGCCGGTTCAGCAGCGAGGACTTGCCGACGTTCGGACGACCCACCAGGGCCACCCGGCGGGGACCGCGGTCGGCGGGCGTCCCACGGCCTTCCTCGGGCATCGCGGCGAGCACGGCGTCCAGCAGGTCGCCGGATCCGCGCCCGTGCAGGGCGGAGACCGCATGCGGCTCCCCCAGGCCCAGGTTCCACAGCCCGGCGGCCTCGATCTCGCCGCGCTGGTCATCGACCTTGTTGGCCACCAGCACCAGCGGCACCTTGGCCTTGCGGAGCACCTTGAGCAGCTGCTCATCGGTGGTGGTCACACCGACATTCGCATCGACGATGAACATCACGACGTCGGCGAGGGAGACGGCCACCTCGGCCTGCTCGGCGACCCTGTAGGCGATGCCCTGGACCCGGTCCTCCCAGCCGCCGGTGTCGACCAGCCAGAAGTCCTTGCCCGCCCACTCGGCCTCGTAGAAGACCCTGTCGCGGGTCACCCCGGGGCGGTCCTCGACGATCGCCTCGCGGCGGCCGAGGATGCGGTTGACCAGGGTGGACTTGCCCACGTTGGGACGGCCCACCACCGCCACCACCGGAAGGTTCCGCTGGATCTCGGGCATCAGTTCCTCGGACTCGTCCCCCGTCAGCAGGGCCAGGTCCTCGTCATCGAGCTCGTAGTCGGACAGGCCGGCGCGCAGCGCGTTCTCGATGTCCGCATCGGTGGGACCGTCGGCCGACGCGCCCTCCGAGGTGGTCGTCCGACGCCGGACGGGCTCGGGCTTGCCGTGCTCGGCCTCCTCCTGCGCGGTCTCGGCCGCGGCGACGAGCATCAGCACCCGCTCGACGACGTCTGCGATGTCGAGGCCCGTGGTGTCGAGGGTCTCGACCCCCTCGGCGGCGGTGAGGAACTCCGAGACGGTGGAGTCGTCCCGGTCCCGGCGCAGCACCTGATCGGCCATCCGGGCGCGGGTGTCCTCGTTGTCCTCGAGGTCGAGCTCGGCGGCGCGGCGGCGCATCCGCTCTTCGTCGGAGGCGATCAGCAGCACGCGCACCTGGGCGTCGGGGGCGACCACGGTGGTGATGTCGCGGCCTTCGGCGACGCAGAAGCCGCGCTCGTCGGCGGTGGCGTAGAGCAGCTCGCGCTGACGCTGCTGGAGGATCGCGCGCACCAGGGTGTTGGTGGCGACGTCGCTGACGCGCTGGGAGATCCGCTCGCTGCGGATCTCGGCGGTGATGTCGGTGCCTCGCACCACGACGGTCGCGCCCTCGGGATCGGTGCCGAGCTCGAGCTCGAGCTCCTCGGCGGCCTGGGCGACAGCCTCACGATCGGTGAGGTCGATGTCGCGGTCCAGGCAGTCCCAGGCCACGGCGCGGTACATCGCGCCGGTGTCGAGGATGCCGCCCTCGAGCGCATCGGCGACATAGCGGGAGACCGTGGACTTGCCGGAGCCGGCCGGTCCGTCGATCGCGATGGCGATGCCGCGGGCGGGGCCGGTGTTCGCGAGGGAGGAAGGGTCGTGCGGCGCGCTGGTGTGCATCCGGCAAGGATACGGGGCGTTCAGGACTCCGCGACGGTCCAACCGCGTGCGGAGAGCTCTCGGGTGAGCAGCTCCTCACGGGAGGCGTCCACGGAGAGGTGTCCGAGGCCCACCTGGCGCCCGTAGTTGTGCTCGAGGTGGAAGTCCTCGAGGTTGACCCCGATCTCCCCCATCTCGGTGAACAGCCGACCGAGCTCGCCGGGACGGTCCGGCACCAGCACCGTCACGGTCGAGAAGGAGTCGGAGGCTCCGCCGTGCTTGCCGGGGATGCGCCGCACCCCGCGATTCCCGTCGGCGATGAGCTCTGCGAGGGCGCGGCGGGAGCCGACGGCGGGGTCCGGGTCCCCGGTCATCGTGGCGAGGGCGGCCAGGATCTCGTCCAGCCGGCCGCGCACCCCGTCGAGCACCTCGCTGACCGCCTCAGCGTTGGCGCCGAGGATCTCGACCCACAGCCTCGGGTCGGAGTCGGCGATGCGAGTGGAGTCGCGCAGACCCTGCCCGGACAGTCCCAGGGCCGTCTCCCCCGGTTCCAGCAGCGTGGTCGCCAGCAGGCTCGAGAGCACCTGCGGCACATGCGAGACGTGAGCCACTGCGGTGTCGTGCTCGTCGGCGCCCATCACCACCGGCACCGAGCCGATTGCGGTGGCGATGCCCTGGAGGAGGCTGATCGCTTCGGGGCGGGTGCTCGGGTGGGGCACGACCACGAAGGGTCGCCCGCGGAACAGATCGCCACGGGCCGAGATCACGCCGGAGACTTCACGTCCGGCCATCGGATGGGCCCCGATGTATCGGGTGAGCTCCTCGGGCTCGACCGCCTGGGTGATGCCCTCGAGGACGATCCCCTTGACGCTGGCTACATCGGTGACCAGTGCCTGCGGCCAGGTGCGCAGGGCCTGGACGACCAGCTGGGCGGTCGCGTCGGGTGGGGCTGCGATGACCACGAGCCGCGGGTCGGGCCCGGCGGGGTCGGCGACATGCCCCACCCCCAGCTCGACCGCGAGCGCCGTGGTGCCCGGGGAGACGTCCTCGACCTGCACGCTGGCTCCCGCGGCGCCGAGCGCCATGCCCAGCGAGCCGCCGATCAGCCCGGTGCCGATGATCCGGACCGGAGAGGGCACCAGCGACATCACAGCCCGACCTCGGCCATCAGGGTGCCGAGTTCACGGCCCGTCAGCTCCCGGGTGCTGCCCGAGTCGAGATCGCCGAGCAGCACCGGGCCGATCCGGGTGCGGACCAACGCGGTCAGCTCGAATCCCAGCGCGGCGAACATGCGCCGCACGATGCGGTTGCGCCCCTCATGCAGGGTCACCTCGACCACCGCTTCATGACCGTCCTGGGCGAGCACCCGGGCCCGGTCGGCACGGGCCGGACCGTCCTCGAGCTCGATTCCCTCGCGCAGGGACTTCACCAGGCCCCGGGGAGCGCCGCCCGGTGCCTCGAAGCGGCACACGTAGGTCTTCTCGACCTCGAAGCTGGGGTGGGTCAGGCGGTGGGCGAGCTCGCCGTCATTGGTCAGCAGCAGCAGGCCCTCGGTCTCGTAATCGAGCCGGCCCACGTGATAGAGCCGCTGGGAGTGGCCGGCGGTGAACTCGGCGAGGTTGCGCCGGCCTTCCGGATCGCTCATCGCGGAGACCACGTGGCGCGGCTTGTTCAGCACCAGCGTCAGCTTCGTCTGGTCCAGCTGGAGCCGGCGACCGTCGACATGCACCACCTGGGTGGTGGGATCGATCCGCACTCCCTGTTCCTGGACGATGACCCCGTCGATCCGCACGCGACCGGTGGAGATCAGGGTCTCGCAGGCCCGGCGGGAGCCGAAACCGGCTCGGGCCAGGACCTTCTGCAGCCTCTCGCCCTCTTCGCGATGGGGCTCGGGGGCGAGGCCGTCCGGATCCTTGGCCGGCGCCACCGGGGTGCCCGCCTCGTCGCGCAGCCGCACCCGCTTGGGCGGCGTGAAGGCGCTGCGACGTCGCTGAGGCTGGCTGCTGGAGCGGCCCGAGGAACCGGGGCGCTGCCCGCCGCGCCGATCGGCGGCCATCAGGCCGCCGAACCGCGGGAGATGAGCTCCCTGGCGAGCTGGCGGTACGCGTCAGCGCCCTTGGTGGAGGAGGCGAAGGAGATGATCGGCTCGGCCGCCACCGAGGCGTCGGGGAACTTCACGGTGCGGTTGATCGTGGTGTGGAAGACCTTGTCCGGGAAGGCGCCGACCACCCGCTGGCACACCTCGCGTGAATGAAGGGTGCGGGGGTCGAACATGGTGATCAGGATGCCGTCGAGCTCGAGCCGGGGGTTGATCCGGTCCTGCACCTTCTCGATCGTCTCCACCAGCAGGGCCACGCCGCGCAGGGCGAAGTACTCCGCCTCGAGCGGGATGATCACGCCATGGCTCGCCGCCAGTGCGTTCACGGTCAGCAGGCCCAGCGACGGCTGGCAGTCGATGATGATGACGTCGTACTCATCCGCCACCGGGCGCAGCACGCGTGCCAGGGCCATCTCGCGGGCCACCTCGTTGACCAGGGTGACCTCGGCGGCGGAGAGGTCGATGTTGGCCGGGAGCACGTCGAGGTTCTCGGTCGAGGTCTCCTGGATCACGTCGTGCACGTCATGGCCACGCTCCATCAGCAGGTTGTACACGGTCACGTCGAGGTCGTAGGGGTTCACCCCGGTACCGGCGCTGAGCGCACCCTGCGGGTCCAGGTCCACCAGGAGCACCTTGCGCCCGAGCTCGGCCAGGGCCGCCCCGAGGTTGATCACGCTGGTGGTCTTCCCCACCCCACCCTTCTGATTCACCATCGAGATGATGCGTGCCGGCCCATGGGAGTCGAGCGGGGCCGGCTCCGGGAGCTCCGGCATCGGTCGGCCGGTCGGGCCGAGATCGATGTCCAGCTGCTGGGAGGAGGTCGGGCTCACGTCGGTGTCCTGTCGTCGGCGTCGTGGTCTGGTGGTGCGGAACGATCCGTGACCGTTCGGAACTGATCCGAGCGTGGTCCGGGGAACGACGGCTGCACCATGCCGTCCGCGTCCCGCACAGGTCGTCCCCGAGGGATCGGGCCCGGCAGGGACGTCGCGCCGGACAAGTCTAAGCCCCTCACTGAGCCCGGGGGTGGGCGGAGGCGTGGGTCTCGCGCAGGGTGTCGACGGTGACCTGCGTGTACAGCTGCGTGGTGGTGACGGAGGCATGTCCCAGCAGCTCCTGCACGCTGCGCACATCTGCGCCGCCGTGCAGCAGGTGGGTGGCATACGAATGGCGCAGGGTGTGAGGGCTGATCGGCTCCGCCAGATCCATCAGCTCGGCCTCCTCCGCCGCGCGCCGCACCACCTGCCAGGCGGCCTGCCGGGTGAGCCGGGTCCCACGGGAGCCCAGGAACACCGCCGGGGAGCCGCTCCCCCGCGCCGCGAGCGTGGGACGGCCGCGGGTCAGGTACGCCTCGAGCGCCGCCAGCGCGAAACGGCCCACCGGGAGCACCCGGTGCTTGTCGCCCTTGCCGCGCAGCACCGCGGCCCGTTCCTGGGGATCGATGTCGTCCACATCCAGTCCGGTCGCCTCTGAGATCCGGGCACCCAGCCCGTAGAGCACCTCGAGCAGCGCGCGATCGCGCAGCGCCCGCTCGGTGGCGTCCCGCCCGGTGCCGGGGCGGCCGGCGGCATCGATGAGCGTTTCGACCTGGTCGATGCTGAGCGGGTGCGGAAGCCGTTTGGGCAGCGTCGGAGACGGGACCAGGCGCGAGGGATCGCCGGTGGTGGAGACGCGTTCGGCGTCGAGGAACGAGTGCAGCCCTCTGACCGCGGCCAGGGAACGGGCAGCGGAGGCGGCGGAGAGCGGGCTTCCGCCGTCGGCACCGGTGCGCACGGACTGCAGCCAGGCCCCCAACTGCTGCGGATCCGCGGCCGTGGGATCCACGTCCCGCCGGGCCAGGTCGGCCAGATAGCGGGTGAGGTCGCGGCGGTAGGCGTCCAGGGTGTTCGAGGAGAGCCCGCGCTCGATGCGCAGGTGGCTCAGATACTGCTCGAGGGTCCGACGGTCAGCGGGACGCAGGATCTGCTCGCCGGCGGGTTCCGGCTCCCCGTCGGGTCCCGGACCGCCGCTGGTCACAGGGTGACGAAGGGATCGATCGCGAGGGCGACGAAGAGCACGGTGAGATAGGTGATCGAGCCGTGGAAGACGGTCATCGGGCTCAGGGCCTTGCCGGTGAGACCACGGCGCACGCGCAGTGCGTAGCGGATCACGAGGTAGCCGAACCACAGTCCGGAGGCGACCGCGGCGACGCCGTACACCCAGCCGGTCGATCCCAGCGGGATGATCGCAAGGCTCGAGGCGATCATCAGAGCGGTGTGCATGATCATCTGACGGGCCACGGTCGTCTTCGAGGCGACCACCGGGAGCATCGGCACGCCGGCATTGGCGTAGTCCGCGGCGAACTTCTCCGCCAGCGGCCAGTAGTGCGGCGGGGTCCAGAAGAAGATCACCAGGAACAGCAGCACTGCGGTCCAGGACACCGTGCCGGTCACGGCGGCCCAGCCGATCAGCACCGGCATGCACCCGGCGATCCCGCCCCAGACGATGTTCTGGCTGGTGCGGCGCTTGAGGATCATCGTGTAGAAGACGACGTAGAGCAGGATCGCACCGACCGCGAGCGCGGCCGAGGCCCAGTTCACGAGCAGGCCCAGCCAGAGCGCGGAGACGATCGAGATCGTGATGCCGAAGATCAGGGCGACGCGCGGCGAGACTGCGCCGGACGGGATCGGTCGGTTGCGGGTGCGCTTCATCTTCGCGTCGATGTCGCGCTCGAGGTACATGTTCAGAGCGTTGGCCCCGCCCGCAGCGAGGTACCCGCCGATCATGGTGTTCAGGATCAGCCACGGCGAGGGGAACCCGCCTGCGGCGAGGAACATCGTGGGGATCGTGGTGATCAGCAGCAGCTCGATGATGCGCGGCTTGGTCAGCGCCACATAGCTGCGGATCACGGAGCGCGCGGACCGCGGGGCCCGTCCACCTCCCCGGCGTGCATGCTGGACCGAAGCTCCCTGGGTGGCGGTCACCGCCCACCGTCCTTCCTCTGAGCGCGGCAAGGCAGCCGCGTGAACCCCCACAGTCTAGGCGGTGGCCCCTCCGGGCGGCACCAGTGCCAGAGGTGAGAACCCGCACCGTGTCGCCCGGTCCGCCGTGCGCCCCGGCCGGGAGGCGCGACCGCGACCGCGGAGGATCGTGTGCGAAGCCGCTGGGACACGCTCGGCAACAGGCTGGACGGACGAGCGTCATGGACCCCGCCCGACTAAGCTGGACGCTGTCGCCTCGCACAGGGAACCCGCACGTCGCAGGACGTGCTGCCGGGACCGCCCGCCGAGGCCTGTCGATCCACGCGGCCGAGCGGCTGCACACCGGCGAAAGGAAGCACCCGATAATGACGGAGAACTTCAAGGCCCCCGAGGGCTGGACCGAACTCGACAAGCGTGCGGTCGACACCGCGCGCGTCCTCGCCGCTGATGCGGTCGAGAAGGTCGGCAATGGGCACCCGGGCACCGCTGTGAGCCTCGCTCCGGCCGCCTACCTGCTCTACCAGGACGTGATGCGGCACGATCCGAAGGATCCGTCGTGGCTGGGCCGCGACCGCTTCGTGCTCTCGGCCGGTCACTCCAGCCTCACGCAGTACATCCAGCTCTTCCTCGGCGGCTTCGGCCTCGAGAAGAAGGACCTCGAGGAGCTGCGCACCTGGGGCTCGAAGACCCCGGGCCACCCGGAGAACTTCGTCACCTCAGGCGTGGAGATCACCACCGGTCCGCTGGGCCAGGGCATCTCCTCGGCGGTCGGCTTCGCGATGGCGCAGCGCCGCGAGCGCGGCCTGCTGGACCCCGAGGCCGCTGAGGGCACCAGCCCCTTCGACCACTTCACCTATGTGATCGCCTCCGACGGCGACCTCCAGGAAGGTGTCAGCAGCGAGGCCAGCTCCATCGCCGGCACCCAGCAGCTCGGCAACCTCATCGTCCTGTGGGACGACAACGAGATCTCCATCGAGGGTGACACCTCGATCGCCTTCACCGAGGACACCGCCGCGCGTTACGAGGCCTACGGCTGGGACGTGCGGACCGTGGACTGGACCCAGGGCGGAACCGAGTACCTCGAAGACGTCGCGGCCCTGAAGGCCGAGATCCTCGAAGCTCAGAAGGTCACCGACAAGCCGACCTTCATCCGACTGCGCACCGTCATCGGCTGGCCGATCCCCGAGCTGGCCGGCAGCCACTCGGTGCATGGCGCGAAGCTCGGCGCCGAGGGCGTCGCAGGCCTGAAGAAGGCCGTGGGCCTGGACCCGGAGCAGCAGTTCCAGGTCGACGAGGATGTCCTCGCCCACACCCGCGCCCTCGCTGAGCGCGCGGTCTCTGCGAAGGCAGAGTGGGACAAGGGCTACCAGGCGTGGCGCTCCGCGAACGCGGAGAAGGCCGCTCTGCTGGACCGGCTCCAGGCACGTGAGCTGCCCGAGGGCTTCGCCGAGGCGTTCCCGAGCTTCGAGGCCGACGCCAAGGGCCTCGCCACCCGCGCCGCCTCCGGCAAGGTCCTCGAGGCCCTCGCACCGGTCATGCCTGAGCTGTGGGGCGGCTCCGCCGACCTCGCCGGCTCGAACAACACCACGATGAAGGGCGAGCCGTCCTTCCTCCCCGAGGAGCTCAGCTCCTCCGAGTTCGCCGGTGACAAGTACGGCCGCACGCTGCACTTCGGCATCCGCGAGCACGGGATGGGCGCGATCCTCTCGGGGATCTCGCTGCACGGGCTCACCCGCCCGTACGGCGGCACCTTCTTCCAGTTCTCCGACTACATGCGCGGCGCGGTGCGCCTCGCCTCGCTCATGAAGGTCCCCGCGACGTACGTGTGGACCCATGACTCCATCGGTCTGGGCGAGGACGGCCCCACCCACCAGCCGGTCGAGCACCTGGCCGCGTACCGCGCGATCCCGAACCTGTCGATCGTGCGCCCCGCGGATGCGAATGAGACCGCGCAGGCCTGGAAGGCGCTGCTCGAGCGGGATCACGGCCCCGTCGGCCTGATCCTCTCCCGGCAGGCGATGCCGACCTTCGACCGCAGCGAGTACGCGGGCGCGGAGAACCTCGTCAAGGGCGGCTACATCATGAAGGAGGCCTCGGCGGAGCCGCAGGTGATCCTCATCGGCACCGGCTCCGAGCTGCAGTACGCCGCGGAGGCGCAGACCCAGCTCGAGGCGGCGGGCATCCCCGCCCGTCTGGTCTCGATGCCGTCCGTCGAGTGGTTCGACGAGCAGGACGAGGAGTACAAGGAGTCTGTGCTCCCGGCGTCGGTCACCGCACGCGTGAGCGTCGAGGCCGGCATCGCGATGCCCTGGTACCGCTTCCTGGGCACCCATGGGCGTGCAGTCTCGCTCGAGCACTACGGTGCATCGGCCGATGCGGGCACTCTCTTCAAGGAGTTCGGCTTCACCGCCGAGGCCGTGGTCGCAGCGGCGAAGGACTCCCTCGCCGCAGCCGGGGCCTGATCCTCCGCGGGGCGGGGCCTCCGGGTCCCGCCCCGCTCCTCTTCCCCTCCCCTCCCCTCCCCATCCTCTTTCCTCCTCTCCTCTCCCCTCTCTCCCTCCGCCCGTCCCGCCGCCGACCGCGGACCCAGAGGTTCCCTCCCTCACCTCGGGGAAGGATCCGGCGCTTGAGACCGTTGCACCGGGCGACACCAGTTCGACACAGGGCGCACAGCGCCCGGAAGGAACACCATGGCTCAGAACACCAACACCCAGGCCCTCTCCGATGCCGGAGTCTCGATCTGGCTCGACGATCTCTCGCGTCAGCGGATGTCCTCCGGGAACCTCCAGGAGCTCATCGGCAGCCGCAACATCGTCGGCGTGACCACGAACCCGTCGATCTTCCAGGCTGCGATCTCCGGCCGCTCGGAGTACGACGCAGACATCGCCCGCCTCGCGGCGGAGGGCAAGGACGTCGACGCCATCGTCGAGGTGCTCACCACCGATGACGTGCGCAGCGCCGCCGATCTCTTCGCCGACATCTACGCGTCCTCGCACGGCTTCGACGGCCGCGTGAGCATCGAGGTCGATCCCCGCCTCGCCCACGAGACCGAGAAGACGATCGAGCAGGCCAAGCACCTCTTCGAGGTCGTCGGCCGCGAGAACGTGATGATCAAGATCCCCGCCACCGAGGCCGGCCTGCCGGCCATCACCGCAGTGATCGCCGAGGGCATCAGCGTCAACGTCACCCTGATCTTCTCTGTCGAGCGCTATCAGGCCGTGATCGAGGCCTACCTCACCGGTCTCGAGCAGGCCGCGGCAGCGGGCAAGGATCTCGCGAAGATCCACTCTGTCGCCTCCTTCTTCGTCTCCCGCGTGGACTCGGAGATCGACGCGCGGCTCGAGGCCCTGGGAACCGAGGAGGCGACCGCTCTGCGCGGCCAGGCCGGCGTCGCGAACGCACAGGCCGCCTTCGGCACCTACCTCGAAGCCTTCGGCTCTGAGCGCTTCACCGCGCTCAAGGGTGCGAACGTCCAGCGGGCGCTGTGGGCATCCACCGGCGTGAAGAACCCCGACTACGCCGATACCCTGTACGTCGACAACCTGGTCGCGGATCCCTCCGTCAACACCATGCCGGAGAAGACCCTCGAGGCCGCCGCGGACCATTCGGAGCTGAAGGCTCCGCTGTCCGCCGAGGCCGCTGTCGCGGGCGTCGCGACGCTCGAGCGCGTCGCCGGCGCCGGGGTCGACCTGGTCGAGGTCTTCGCACTGCTCGAGCGCGAGGGCGTCGAGAAGTTCGAGAAGGCCTGGAACGAGCTCCTGGCCACGGTGTCCGCCTCCGTCGAGTCCGCCCGCGCCTGACTCTTCGAGGAGCACGGTCCCGCATCATGGGCGGGCCGTGCTCCTCTGCTCCGTGTCCTAGAAAGGACGAACGTGACCGACTCCTCCACTCCCCCTGCCGGGGCTGACGCGCCGAATCCGCTGCGCGATCCCCGCGACCGCCGTCTCCCGCTCATCGCCGGGCCCAGTTCGATGGTGATGTTCGGCGTCACCGGCGACCTCGCCCGCAAGAAGCTGCTGCCCGCCATCTATGACCTCACCCATCGTGGCCTGCTGCCGCCCAGCTTCGGGCTGGTCGGCTTCGGTCGTCGGGAGTGGTCCGATGACGACTTCGCCGACTACGTCCGCAAGAGCGTCTCCGAGCACTCCCGCACCGGGTTCGACGAGAGCGTCTTCGAGCAGCTCCGCGGCGGGCTCCGCTTCGTCACCGGCACCTTCGATGACAGCGCCGCCTTCGAGAAGCTGACCGAGGTGGTCGGCGAGCTCGATCGCACTCGCGGCACCGGCGGTAACCACGCCTTCTACCTCTCGATCCCGCCGGACGCCTTCCCGCAGGTCTGCGGCCAGCTCGCGGACTCGGGGCTCAACACCCCCCGCGACGGTTCCTGGCGCCGAGTCGTCATCGAGAAGCCCTTCGGGCACGACCTCGCCTCCGCCCGCGAGCTCAACGACGTGGTGGAGAAGGCGTTCCGTCCCGAGGACGTCTTCCGCATCGATCACTACCTGGGCAAGGAGACGGTCCAGAACATCCTGGCGCTGCGCTTCGCGAACCAGATGTTCGAGCCGATCTGGAACGCGAATTATGTCGACCACGTGCAGATCACGATGGCCGAGGACATCGGCATCGGTTCCCGTGCCGGGTACTACGACGGCATCGGCACCGCCCGAGACGTGATCCAGAACCACCTGCTGCAGCTG
>NZ_JBQSXR010000021.1:0-47730 GCF_052378395.1 Brachybacterium sp. AOP29-B2-41 | reverse complement strand
ACGCACCCCCGTCAAGCCAGAACGACCATTTCCGAAGTGGCCTCGACCACACCGACTTTCTGCGCATCTGTCGAGGTCAGCGCCTGGCTACTTGACGGTAGGTTTCCGGCCCGCCTGAGCGCCCTCAGGCTTCCCGCCTCAGCCGGCCACCGGATCTGGGTCGGCCACCGGGCGCAGGCGCCACAGGGTCGTGACCTCCTGAGAGCGGGCGGCGTGCAGCAGATCGTGCGGATCCTGAGAGCGGGGGTGACGAGGAGAGGTGGAGACCTTGCCGATGACCTCCAGGCCGGCCGTGTCGATCAGTCTCAGGAGCTCGTCACGACTGCGCAGCTTCAGGTGCTCGGCGAGGTCGGAGAGGATCAGCCACCCCTCCCCTCCGGGTCGCAGATGGGCGCTGAGGCCGTCGAGCACTCCTCGGAGCATGCTCGAGTCCTCGTCATAGATCCCCAGCTCGAGGGCCGAGGTCGCCGTCCCGGGGAGCCAGGGCGGATTGCAGACCACCAGGTCCGCCTGCCCGGGCGGGAACAGGTTCGCTTCGAGCACCTCGACGCGGTCCTCGAGGCCCAGGCGCTGGATGTTCTCCCGGGCGTTGTCGACTGCGCGGGGATTGATGTCGGTGGCGACCACACGTGCCGCACCCCGTCGCGCGAGCACTGCTGCCAGCACGCCGGTTCCTGTGCCGAGGTCGAAGGCTTCTGCCCCTCCCTCGACCTCGGGCATGGGTGCCTGCGCCACGAGGTCCACGTACTCCGAGCGCACCGGGGAGAACACGCTGTGGCGGGGATGGATCTGGGCCTCGAGGGCTGAGATCGGCACGCCCTTCTCCTGCCACTGGCGGGCGCTGAGCACTCCGAGCAGCTCCGAGAGGGAGATGAGCATCGGTTCTGTGAGCTCTCCGTATGCCTGCTGGCAGGCCGCGGCGACGTCCGGGGCTCGGCGCAGAGCGAGGCGGTGCCCCGGCTCGAGCATCACCACCACCCCGCCCAGCAGCCTGGCGCGCTCCGCCCGCGCTGCTCGGTGCGCCTGGAACAGTCGTGCGACGTCGAGGTTCTTGGGCAGCGCGCGCCGATCTGCCCGGCGCCCGATGGCTGTGAGCAGCTGGCGGGCGTTGTGGTAGTCACCGCGCCAGAGCAGGCCGGCGCCGGCGCGGATGCTGCGCAGGGCGGCGTTCGCGGTGACAGTGTCGTCGACGATCTCGAGCCGTTCGGGCGGCGGAGCGCCGTTCTCGGAATGCCATCGTGCGGTGCGCGGTGTGCTGTTCTCGGTCCAGCTGATCGTGGACATCGGATGCTCCCTGGACGTCGACGTCACGAGGAACCGGCATCACATCGGTGTCGGAGCACGGGGTGGGTCCTCGCGACGAGGCCCTCTCGTCGGAACCCCAGTATCCCACCTGGCCTCACCGACCCGCCTCGGGTGCCGCCGCAGAGCTCGGACCCTCAGGTCCCGCGCTGCGTCAGCTCCGGCGGTGCCGCTTCGGCGTCGAGCTGCTCCGCCATCGCCTGCAGGAATGCGATGGCGGCCGCCCTCGCCGGGGCCGGCACCTGCTGTGCGATCTCGAGCATCCGCTCGTGCATGTGCCCCAGGCGCTCCCGCACCTGGGAGTGGGCATGGTCCGTCGCGATCACGATCCTCGACCGGCCATCCTCGGGGTGGGGCACGCGCCGCAGGTGACCCGAAGCGGTCAGCCGGTCGATCAGCTTCGAGGTGGACGGGCCGGAGATGCGCAGGTTCGCCGCCAGTCGCAGGGGTGTCACCGGTTCTGCCGAGAGCTCATTGGCGATCACGAATCTCAGGGCAGCGAGATCGGTGGTGTTCATGTCCATTCCCTCGCTCATCCGACGGCGCAGCTCCTGATCCGCCACACGGAAGGCGCGCAAGGCACTGAGGAGGGCGACGGGGGAGTCATTCCCGTCGTACCAGTAGCGGTTGCTCCGCCCCTCGTCGGGGTTCCTTGGCGTGTCGGTCATACGTGGATGCTACAGTGAAATTAGATAGCCCGGCTAACTAGAGGATGGAGGCATGGTGAGCGCACGACAGAGCACCCACCCAGGCACCACCGCACAGGATCAGGCGACCGCAGAGGACCACGTGATCCTCATGGAGGAGGACGGAACTCCTCGAGGGCTGGCTCCGCGCGCCACGGTCCACTCCACCGCCACTCCCCTGCACCTGGCCTTCTCCTGCTATGTGGTGCGGCCCGACGGACGGGTCCTGCTCACCCGGCGCGCACTGACCAAGCGCACCTGGCCGGGGGTATGGACGAACTCCTTCTGCGGCCACCCCCGCCAGGGCGAAACCTTCGCCGAGGCGATCGCGCGGCATGCCATGCACGAGCTGGGCATGGAGGTCGGCCCTCCCCGGGAGGTCCTGCCCGACTTCCGCTACCGGGCCGTGGACGCCTCCGGCATCGTCGAGAACGAGATCTGCCCGGTCTTCGTCGCTGCAGCCGGGAGCGAGCCGGTGCCCCATCCCGCGGAGGTGATGGATCTGCGATGGGTCGACCCCGCGGAGCTCGCCGCTCTCGTGGAGCTGTCGCCGTGGACCCTCAGCCCGTGGACGACAGCCCAGGTCCCGCAGCTCCGCGAGGTCCTGGATCGCCTCCCCGCGAGCACCTCATGATCGAAGCGAACCGCCAGGCCGTCGAGCAGGAGATCCAGCGTCTGCTGAGCCGCGGAGCCGCCAGAGCCGGCACGCTGCCGCTGCCCGATCACCACGACCTCTGGGCCGCCTTCTCCCGCGCCACGGGCGGCGGGAAGCGGTTCAGACCGCACCTGCTGCTGGCGACCCACCAGGCGCTCGGCGGCGCTCGAGAGCCTGCTGCCGTCCAGGCCGCCGCCGCGCTCGAACTGATGCACACGGCCTTCGTGGTGCAGGACGACGTGATCGACGGGGACCAGGTGCGCCGGGGGGCGCCGAGCCTGCCCGGCGGGATCGCCGCCGACGCGCGGCGGCAGGGTGTCGGGCCGTCCGAGGCGCGACGGCTCGGGGAGGCGGCCGGCATCCTCGCGGGCGACCTCGGCCTCATCGCCGCACTGCGCGCGATCGCCTGCTGCGATGCGCCCGCGCCTGTGGTCGACCGTCTGCTGGACCTGTTCGAGAGCACCCTGCACGCCTCAGCCGCCGGCGAGCTCGCCGATGTACGTCTCCAGCTGGGCCCCGCGGAGGGTGCGGTCGTGCTCCGCGAGGCGCTCGCGGTCGCCGAGCTGAAGACGGCGCTGTACTCCTTCCAGCTGCCGCTGCGCGCCGGTGCGATCCTCGCCGACGCCTCCCCCGAGGTGCTCACTGCCCTCGACGAGATCGGCAGCCTGCTCGGCATCGGATTCCAGCTGTTCGACGACCTGCTCGGCATGTTCGGCGACGAGCAGCGCACCGGCAAGAGCGCGCTCGGCGACCTGCGGGAGGGCAAGCGCACCGCGCTGATCGCCCATGCCTCGACCACGGATATCTGGCCCGCGCTGCAGCCCCTGCTGGGCCGCGAGGATCTCGGCGAGGACGAGGCGCGCCGCGCGCGGTCCCTGCTGACCGCCGGTGGCTCCCGCGCCTGGGTCGAGGACCTCGCGAGATGGCACGTGAACAGCGCTGCCGAGGCGGCCATGCGCCACGACCTGCCGCCCGGCCTCGTCACCTCCCTCGACCTCGCGACCACCGAGATCCTCCGAGCGGCAGAGCTCACGCTCCCCACCCCCACCTCCGAGCACCGCCCGTCGTCCCGCGACTCCCGCCCCCGGGCAGAAGAGGAGCTCCCCGCATGAACGCCCCCGATCCCCACGACGCCCCGCTCACCCTGGTCACCGGTGCCAGCGGATACATCGGCGGCCGCCTGGTCCCCGCGCTGCTGGAGGCCGGGTTCCGAGTGCGCGCGATGGCGCGGCACGCCGACCGGCTCGAGGACCGACCCTGGCGCGGGCAGGTCGAGGTGGTGGAGGCCGACGTCGGAGACCCGGCGAGCCTGCAGGCCGCGCTCGACGGGGTCGACGTCGCCTACTACCTGATCCATGCGATGGGCGGCGGTCGCAGCTTCGCCGACCGCGACAGGCAGGGCGCCCGCTCCTTCGCCGAGGCGGCCGCACAGGCCGACGTGGAGCGCATCGTCTACCTCGGCGGAATCCATCCCGAGGGTGTGGAGCTCTCGGCGCACATGGCCTCGCGCAAGGAGGTCGGGGACATCCTGCTCGCCGGCGCGGTCCCGGCCGTCGTGCTGCGAGCGGCGGTGATCCTCGGCTCCGGCAGCGCCTCCTTCGAGATCATGCGCCACCTCTCCGAGCGCCTGCCGGTGATGATCGCCCCGCAGTGGCTGCGCAATCGGATACAGCCGCTCGCCGTGCGGGACGTGCTGCACTATCTGGTCGGCGCGGCTCGTCTCGAGGGCGCCCCGAACCGCACCTTCGACATCGGCGGGCCCGACGTGCTGACCTTCGCCGAGCTCCTCCAGGCCTACGCCCGTGCCGCCGGACTGCCGCAGCGGCGGATCCTCACGGTGCCGGTGCTGACCCCGCGCCTGGCCAGCCACTGGATCGGTCTGGTCACCCCGGTGCCCACCGGCATCGCCCGCCCGCTGGTCGAATCGCTCATCCACGAATCGGTCGCCGCCGAGACGGATCTGCGCGGCCTGGTCCCCGATCCCGAGGGAGGCCTGACCGGCGTGGATCGCGCGATCGAGCTGGCACTGGCCCGCATCCGGGAGCTCGACGTCGCCACCGCCTGGCACTCCGCCACGCCCGCCGGCGCCCCGTCCTCCCCGTTGCCCGAAGACCCCGAGTGGTCCGGCGGCATCGTGCGCGGAGACGAGCGCCAGCGCCACGTCGACGCCTCCCCCGAGACCCTGTGGGCGGTGATCGAGGGCATCGGCGGCCGCCGCGGCTGGTACTCCTGGCGCCTGGGGTGGATCTCGCGCGGGCTGATGGACCGCGTCGTCGGCGGCCCCGGGCTGCGCCGCGGTCGCCGCCACCCCGACCGGCTCGCCGTCGGTGACGCCCTGGACTGGTGGCGGGTCGAGCGGCTCGAACGGGGCCGCCTGCTGCGCCTGCGCGCCGAGATGAGGGTGCCGGGACAGGCCTGGCTGGAGCTCGGCGTCCAGGAGGCCGAGGGCGGCGGCGCGATCCTCTACCAGCGCGCGATCTACCACCCGCACGGGCTGCTCGGCGACCTGTACTGGTGGGCCGTGTGGCCCTTCCACGGGATCGTGTTCGGCGGTATGCAGCGCAACATCGCGCGCGCCGCGGAGGACGTCCCGTCCGACCGCCGCAGCGCCGTCGCCGGTGCCGGCTCGGGCACCGGAACCGGTTACGACACCGACACCGACACCGACACCGACACCGACACCGACACCGACACCGACACCGAGGAGACAGCATGACCCGCCCCGCGCGTCCGCTCGCTCGCCAACTCGCCGTGACCGTGAGCTTCCTGCTCGCGATGGTCGGCACCGCGATCGGCGTCGGCGCCTTCGGAGGTGATCAGATCGCCGAGGCCGCCGGCGGGCTGCTCGCCGCCGACTCCACCCACCTCGCACCCGCGAGCTCCGCCTTCATGATCTGGTCCGTGATCTACGCAGGTCTCGGCGCCTACACGCTGTGGCAGTGGCGGGACCGTGAGGATGCGCGCGGCATCGCCCCTCACGCCATCGCCTCGATGCTGCTGAATGCCGCGTGGATCCTCACCATCCAGGCAGGTTGGGTGGCGGTCAGCGTGGTCGTGATCGCGCTGCTGCTGGCGGTCCTCGCCGATATGTTCCGTCGCACCGCCGCCCGAGGCCCCGGCGGGATGCTCGAGCGGATCGCCGTGGACGGCACCTTCGGCCTGTACCTCGGGTGGGTGAGCGTCGCGACCTGCGCCAATATCGCCGCCGCACTCAAGGGCGCCGGGTTCACCGGCTTCGGCATCCCCTCCGTGCTGGCCGTCCTGGTGCTCGCGGTCGTCGCCCTGATCGGGGTGGGCCTAATCGTTGCCGGTCACCGTCCGATCGCCGCCCCGCTGGCGATGATCTGGGGCCTGGCGTGGATCGCCGTCGGCCGGGCGACGGATGAGCCGCATGCCCCTGCCGTGGCGATCGCCGCCGCGGTGGTCGCGACCGTGATCGCTCTCGCGGCCGTCGCGCAGTGGCTCCGCACACCGCGCCGCCCGCAGCCCCGAGAGACCGCGCTCGCCGGTCGGGACGACCGATGAGCCCGCGCACGACCGCCGAGATCCCGACGAGTCGCTACGACCGCGTCGCCCAGCGCAGCGCCGACTGCGTGATCACCGGGTACTCAACCTCCTTCGGCTGGGCGACCCGGATGCTGGATGAGCCGGTGCGCACCCACGTGCGCAGCATCTACGCCCTGGTCCGCATCGCCGACGAGACGGTCGACGACCCGGATCCCACCTTCCCGGTCGCGGAGCGGTCCCGGCTGCTGGAGGACCTCGCCGCGGAGGCGGCACGCGCGGTGGCCGGCGCCCGCTCCACCAACCTCGTGGTGCAGGCCTACGCCCTCACGGCGCGGCGCTGCGGGATCGGCCCCGAGCTCCTCGACCCCTTCTTCGCGTCGATGCGCGCGGATCTCGCCGTCTCCCGTCATGACGAGGCGAGCCTCGCGGAGTACGTGCACGGCTCCGCCGAGGTGGTGGGGCTGATGTGCCTGCGCGTGTTCCTGGGCGGGGACGATGCCGCCTTTGCACGGCTCGCCCCAGCGGCGAGCGCTCTCGGTGCCGCCTTTCAGAAGGTGAACTTCCTGCGCGACCTCGCCGAGGACCACGACGAGCTGGGCCGCACCTACTTCCCGGGCCTGGAGATCGAGGAATTCGGCGACGCCGAGCGGGACCGCCTGCTCGACGACATCGACACCGACCTCGCCCAGGCGGCCGACGCCATCCCCCATCTGCCCACCTCGAGCCGCCGCGCGGTGACCGCCGCCCACGGCTTCTACAGCGCCCTCTCGCGCCGGCTGCGCGCCACCCCGGCGCAGCAGATCCGACGCACCCGCGTGCGCGTCCCCGACCATGAGAAGGCAGTGATCGTCGCTCGCGCGCTGCTCGGGGCCCGCCGATGAGCGCCTGCACCGCCGCACCCGGGACGAGCCGGACCGCCGTGGTGATCGGCGGCGGCATCTCGGGTCTGGCCACCGCCGCCCTGCTGGCCCGTGACGGCTTCTCGGTGGACCTCGTCGAGGCACGCGAGCAGGTCGGCGGCCGCGCCGGCAGCTGGGAACAGGACGGGTTCCGCTTCGACACCGGGCCTTCCTGGTATCTGATGCCCGAGGTCTTCGACCACTTCTTCCGCCTGCTGGGGACCTCCGCCGCCGAGCAGCTCGACCTGCAGGGGCTGGATCCCGGCTACCGGGTGTTCTTCGAGGGGCATGAGGATCCACTGGACATCCGCGCCTCCGCCGCGCGCAACGCCGATGCCTTCGAGGAGGTCGAACCGGGTGCGGGCCTGCAGCTGGCGAAGTATCTCGACTCGGCCGCCCGCACCTACGACGTGGCCCTCGAACGCTTCCTCTACAGCTCGTTCACCTCGCTGCGACCCTTCCTCTCCGCGCGGGTCGCGCTGCAGGCGCCGCGACTGCTGCAGCTGCTCGCCGAGCCGCTCGAGCGCTTCGTCGCGCGCAGGTTCCGAGACCCGCGGCTGCGTCAGGTGCTCGGCTACCCGGCGGTGTTCCTGGGCTCCTCCCCGGACCGCACCCCGAGCATGTACCACCTGATGAGCGCCCTGGACCTCACCGGCGGGGTGATGTATCCGCAGGGCGGTTTCACCCATCTGATCGAAGCGATCACCGCTCTGGCCGTTCAGCAGGGCGTGCGCGTGCACACCTCGACGCGCGCCACCCGGATCCTCACCACCCCTGATGCCGCGCGGCCCGGCGGTCGGGGCCGGCCGCGGGCGAGCGGCGTCCAGGTGCAGGGGCCCGACGGGACCACCCGCACGCTGCCCGCCGACGTGGTGGTCGCGACCGCCGACCTGCACCGGGTGGAGACCACCCTGCTGCCGCGGCACCTGCAGACCTTCCCCGACTCCTGGTGGCGGCGCCGCACCCCCGGGCCCGGCGCGGTGCTGGTGATGCTCGGGGTGGAGGGCGAGCTGCCGCAACTGGCGCACCACACCCTGCTGTTCACCCGCGACTGGCGCGAGAACTTCGGCGCCCTGCGCGAGGGGCGTGTGCCCTCCCCCGCCTCGACCTATGTGTGCCGCCCCTCGGCCACCGATCCGTCGGTCGCCCCTGCCGGGCACGAGAACCTCTTCGTGCTGGTGCCCGTTCCCGCTGATCCCGGGCTCGGCCGCGGCGGGCTGGACGGCGCCGGCAGCGCGGCGGTCGAGCGGGTGGCCGACGAGGCCATCACAATGCTCGCCGAGCAGGCCGGGATCCCGGATCTGGCCTCCCGGATCGTGGTGCGCCGCACCGTGGGCCCCGCCGAGTTCTCCGAGGATCTCGGCGCCTGGCAGGGCAGCATGCTCGGCCCCGCGCACACGCTGCGTCAGAGCGCCTTCTTCCGCGCCGGCAACGTCTCGCGGAAGGTCGGCTCGCTGCTCTACGCCGGCTCCAGCACGATCCCGGGCATCGGACTGCCGATGTGCCTGATCAGCGCAGAGCTGGTCGCCAAGCGGCTGCGCGGCGACCGCTCCGCCTCCCCGTTGCCCGAGCCCGCGTCCGCGTCTGGTTCTGCGTCTGCTGAGGAAATCGTCGCATGACCTCATCGGTGTACCTGATCGGCCTGCTGATCCCGGCCGTCTGCATGGGGCTGCTGGACCGACGCTTCGGGCTGGCCCTCTGGCGCGCGCCGCGCCGCACCCTCCTGGTGCTCGCCCTGGGCATCGGATATTTCCTGCTGTGGGACCTCGCCGCGATCGCGGCCGGACACTACGGGATGGGACAGAGCACGCTGATGACCGGGATCATGCTCGCCCCCGAGCTGCCGCTCGAGGAGCTCGTGTTCGTCACCTTCCTGTGCTACTTCACCCTCGTCATGTGGGGACTCCTGGCGAGGCTGGGCAGCGGCCCCCGCGGCCCCCGCGGCCCCCGCGACTCCGCCCGGCGCTCGGCCCCGTCGGCCCCGTCGGCCACGACCCTCGAGGAGGAGCGATGAGCTACGCGGCCCTCGCCGGCCTGTTCCTGATCGGCCCCGTGCTCACCACCGCCCTGGCGCTGATGCTCCGTCGTCCCGGCCGCCGCTGGTGGCTGCTCACGGGCGGGACCATCGCTGTGCTCCTGGTGATGACGGTGCTGTTCGATTCGCTGATGATCGCGGTCGATCTGTTCCGCTTCGAGGAGTCGCTGCTGCTGGGCTGGAGGATCGGGCTGGCCCCGGTGGAGGACCTCGCCTGGCCCCTCGCGGCCGGGCTGCTGCTTCCCTCGCTGTGGCTGCTGCTGACCCCGGAGCGCGAACGATGAGCGCCGTGGCCTCCGCGCCCGGTGCTGCGCGCCAGCTGCTGGCCTCCTCACGCCCTCTGAGCTGGGTCAACACCGCCTATCCCTTCGCGGCCGCGTACCTCCTGGCCGGCGGCGGTGTGGATCTCCCCCTGGTGGTCGGCACGTTGTTCTTCCTGGTGCCCTACAACCTGCTGATGTACGGCGTGAACGATGTGTTCGACCACGAGTCGGACCTCCGAAACCCCCGCAAGGGCGGGATCGAGGGCATCGTCCTGGACCGCCGCTGGCACGCGGTGACGCTCTGGTCGGCGGGGCTGCTCGCGCTGCCGTTCGTGGTGGCGCTGCTGTTGTGGGGCGGGCTGGCGTCTGCGGTGGTGCTGGTGATAGTGGTGGCGGCGGTGGTCGGCTATTCCGCGCCGGGGCTGCGGCTGAAGGAGCGGCCGGTGCTGGACTCGATCACCTCCTCCCTCCATTTCATGGGTCCTGCAGCGTTCGGACTGGCGCTGACCGGGGCACCGGTGGGACTGACCGCTGCGGCGAGCCTCGCAGCATTCTTCCTGTGGGGCATGGCCTCCCACGCCTTCGGCGCGGTCCAGGACGTCCAGCCCGATCGGGCCGCAGGCATCGGCTCGATCGCGACCGTGATCGGGGCGGCGGCGACGGTGCGGCTCTCGATCGGGCTGTACGCCGCAGCCGGGGTGACGATGCTGCTTGCCGGCTGGCCGGCCATGCTCGCGGGGCTGCTCGTGCTCCCCTATCTCCTCAGCACCTGGCCCTTCCGCTCGCTGCCGGACGAGCAGGCCGAGCAGGCGAACCGGGGCTGGCGCCGGTTCTTATGGTTGAACCTGGTCACCGGGTTCCTGCTCACCCAGCTGCTGATCGGGATCGCGCTCACCCGCTGACCGCGCCCGCACGAGCGCGACGATGCCCGATGATGGCACTGTGCCCCGGCCGGGGCGCCGCCGCGAGAACAGGAGCCGAGATGAGATGTGCACTGGTCACCGGAGCCTCCCGAGGGATCGGCCGGGCCACCGCGATCACTCTGAGCGAGCGCGGGGAACGAGTGGCCGTGCACTACGGCACGGATCGGGAGGCGGCGGAGGAGACCCTCGCGCTGCTCCACGGCACAGGCCACGCACTGGTGGGCGGGGATCTCTCCGATCCGGCGACCGCACAGCGGGTGGTCCAGGAGTCCGAGGGCGCGCTGGGGCAGATCGACATCCTGGTCAACAACGCCGGGATCGCCCCCGGCACGGGCACCGACCACCGCGTGGCGGAGATCGACTACGCCACCTGGCAGCAGCGCTTCACCCGGATGCTCGACGTCGATCTCACCGCGCCCGCGAACCTGTCCTACCTGGTCGCCCGCTCGCTGATCTCTCGCGAGGCACCCGGAGTGATCGTGAACGTCGGTTCCCGCGGCGCGTTCCGCGGCGAGAGGGACGCCCCCGGCTACGCCGCGGCGAAGGCCGGGCTGCACGCCCTGGGTCAGTCCCTTTCCCTCGCCCTCGCGCCGCACGGCATCGCCGTCGCGTCGGTCGCCCCGGGATTCATCGGCACCGAGCGCCAGCGACCGAAGCTCGAGGGCGATGGCGGGGACGCCCTGAGGGCGCAGAGCCCGTTCGGACGGGTGGGCACAGCCGAGGAGGTCGCCGCCGCGATCCTCTACCTCACCTCCCCTGCCGCGCAGTGGGCCTCCGGCACGATCCTCGATCTCAACGGCGCCTCGCACCTGCGCACCTGAGCCATCAGTCATCACCGGCATCCGGCATCCGGCATCCGGCATCCGGCCTCCGGTGATCGGACCAGGGGCCCGGCCGGAGCTCGACACTCCTGCCGCCCTCACCGGCCGCGCAGATCTGGGATCTATCATGTGCGGATCCAGCGACCCTGCCGCCTGTGGCACCCCCCGCGCTGGTGGTCCCCTCCGACCCGGCCCCCGCCGCCAGATCTGGAAGCACCCCTATGTCGCGGAAGTCCACTCGTCCGACCGTCGCCACCATCGCCGGTGACCTCGGCATCTCTGCCGCCACGGTGAGCTATGCGCTCAACGGCAAGGCGGGGGTCAGCACGGCGCTGCGCGAGCGGGTTCTCGAGCACGCCCGCACCGTCGGCTGGACCCCGCACTCCGGCGCCCAAGCGCTCCGCCGCGGTCGCAGCGGAAACATCGGACTGGTGCTGATCAGGGACGCGAAGGAGGTCTCTCGCGAGCCGTTCTACGCCGCGGTCACCGCGGGCATCGAATCTGCGACCTCGGCCCACGGCTATGAGCTGATGGTCCGTTTCGTGCCGGGCGGCGGTGACCAGGAGGCGGAGGTGTTCCGCACCTGGGCTCGCCAGCGCCGGGTGGACGGCGTGGTGCTGCTGGACCTCGCCCAGGACGATGCCCGCCCGGCCCTGCTGGAGTCCCTGAACCTCGAGTTCGGCCTGCTGGGCCACTATCAGGGCCCCGAGGACTTCGTGAAGGTGGAATCCGCCGAGGACGCCGACGCCCGCACCGTCGTCGCTCACCTCCTCGAACGCGGCTACAACGGCTGCATCCAGCTCTCCGGCCCGGCCGAGTACGCCCACGAGATGCGCCGCCGCGACCTCATCCAGGAGCTGTGCCTCGAGCACGGGCTCCCGCACACCTGGGCCGCCGGCCGCTACTCGATCGAGGGCGGACGCTCGGCTTTCGCGCAGGTGGACGGCTCGGTGAGCTCCCGACCGGCCATCATCGCCTCGAGCGATCTGCTGGCGATCGGTGCGCTGCGGAGCGCACAGGAGGCCGGGATCGACGTGCCGCGCCAGCTGGGTGTGATCAGCTGGGACGACTCGCTGATCGTCGAAGTCATCTCCCCCGCGATCACGGCCCTGTCTCGTCGCCCCTTCGAGATGGGGCACAGCGTCGGGGACCTGCTGGTGCGCCGGATCGAAGGGCGCCGGAGCGAAGGGCAGAGCGACGTCGGGACGGTGCTGCAGGTCGCCGAGGCGACGCTGAACCCCCGCGCCTCCACCGGCGGCTGAGCCCGCGGCCGACAGGCCTGGCATCCGTTGACAGCCCCGGCATCTCGTGCCCATACTTACCGAATCGATTAAGCACTGAATCGATTCGGTGACCCTCCGTCAAGGAGAACTCCGATGCGACGACGCACACTTCTGTCCGCAGCCCCGCTCGCCGCCGTGACCGCCGCAGGCCTCGCAGCCTGCAGCTCCGACTCCGGCGGCGGCTCGGACGACAGTCCGGACACGCTCACCTATTGGGCCTCCAACCAGGGCACCAGCGTCGAGAACGACAAGGAGGTGCTCACCCCGGTCCTTGAGAAGTTCACCGAGGAGACCGGCATCGCCGTGGATCTCGAGATGATCGGCTGGGCCGATCTCCAGACCCGCATCCAGACCGCCATCACCTCCGGCCAGGGCCCCGACGTGGTCAACATCGGCAACACCTGGGGCGTGAGCCTCCAGGCCACCGGCGGTCTGCTCGATCTCGGCGATGAGCAGTTCGAGGCGCTCGGCGGCCGCGAGCGCTATGTCCCCGCGGCGCTGGCCACCGGCGGCGCGGAAGGCACCGATCCCACCTCGATCCCGCTGTACGGCCTGGCCTACGGCATGTACTACAACGTGCAGATGTTCGAGGATGCCGGCATCGAACCGCCCACCACCTGGGAGGAGATGGTCGAGGCCGCGAAGGCCCTGACCGATGAGGAGGCCGGCGTGTACGGCATGTCCCTCGCCGCGGGCTCCTATACGGAGAACAACCACTTCGCCTTCATCAACGCCACCCAGAACGGCGCCGCGCTGAACACTGCGGACGGCAAGCCGTCCTTCACCGAGGACGGCGTGGTCGACGGCATCATGCGCTACCTGGACCTGATGCAGGAGCACAAGGTCGTCAACCCCTCCAATGCGCAGTTCGACAACGGCACCATGTCCGTCACCGCCTTCGCCAACGGCGAGGCCGCGCTGATCATCAACCAGAACAACGCCAACGCCACCATCGAGTCCAACGGGATGACCCCGGAGCAGTTCGCGGCGGTCCCCTTCCCCGCCCCGGCCGATGCTCCCAGCGACTGCGCCTCGCACCTGGCCGGCATCAACCTCGCGATCATGAAGGACACCAGCAACGAGGAGGGCGCTCTGAAGTTCCTCGCCTTCATGACCTCCGAGGAAACGCAGGCGGAGCTGGGCAAGCCCTTCGCCTCCCTGCCCGTGCTGGTGGACGGAAAGCCCACCTTCACCGAGAACACCGAGCAGGCGGACATGTTCATGGAGATCTACGGCGAGCGCGCGGAGCCGCTGCCGCTGGTGCCGTGGGAGGACCAGTTCGAGACCTCCGTGGGCCAGGCGATGAACAACATGTTCGCCACCATCGCCACCGGCGGCTCCGTCAGCCGCGAGGACGTTCTCACCGCCATGCAGACCGCGCAGGACTCGATCCGCGCCTGAGGCTCCGAGCGGCCCACGGGGTGCACCGCCCCGTCGGCCGCCGCGCCCGCCCCCTCGACGAGAAGAGTCCCATGACCAGCCTGACCGCCCCGAAGGGTACGAAGTCGCCGCCGGAGCGTCCCGACCGGCCGGCCCCGCGGCGTCGCCGCCATCACCTGTTCCCGTACCTGATCATCGCGCCCGCGATGCTGCTCGAGCTGCTGATCCACATCATCCCGATGGCGACCGGGTTCTGGATGAGCTTCATCGAGCTGACCAAGTTCTTCATCCGCCGCTGGACGGAAGCCCCGTTCGCCGGGTTGGAGAACTACCGGATCGCGGTGGATCTGAACACCCCCGTCGGCCAGGAGCTGCTGAACTCCTTCCTGGTGACGCTCGCGTTCACGGCACTCGTGGTGGGCCTCAGCTGGGGCCTGGGGATGGCCGCAGCCGTCGCCCTCCAGCGACCCTTCCGCGGCCGCAGCATCTTCCGCACCCTGTTCCTGATCCCCTACGCCCTGCCGCTGTACGCCTCGGTGATCACCTGGAACTTCATGCTCCAGCGAGACACCGGCGCCGTGAACCACATCCTGGTGGACCAGCTGGGGCTGCTGGACAGCGCCCCGTTCTGGCTGATCGGCGACAACGCCTTCCTCTCCGTGGTGGTGGTCGCGATCTGGCGCATGTGGCCCTTCGCGTTCCTGATGTTCATGGCCGGGCTGCAGTCCGTCCCCGAGGAGCTGTACGAGGCCTCCGCGATGGACGGCGCGAGCCCGCTGCGGCAGTGGCGTTCGGTCACCCTGCCGATGCTGGCTCCGGTCAACCAGACCCTGCTGCTGGTGATGTTCCTCTGGGTGTTCAACGACTTCAACACCCCGTACATGCTGTTCGGGACGGCGCAGCCGCCGGCCGGTGACCTCATCAGCTTCCACATCTACAACGCCTCGTTCCTGTCCTGGGACTTCGGCGTGGGCAGCGCGATGAGCGTGCTCCTGCTGCTGTTCCTGCTGGCGGTGTCGCTGGTGTACCTCTACTTCACCCAGTGGAAGAAGGAGAAGAGCAATGCGTGAGACCGTCGGAGAGAGGATCTTCCGCGTCATCGTGCTGGTGGGGCTGACCGTGTTCGTCGCGGTGCCGCTGTGGGTCATGGTCACCACGTCGATGAAGCCGCTCGGTGATGTGCAGTCCGGGTTCTCCTGGTTCCCCACCACCATCACCTTCGAGCCGTTCATCGAGATGTGGTCGACGGTGCCGCTGGCGAAGTACTTCGTGAACTCGCTGATCGTCACCTCGGTCGCGACCCTGTTCAGCGTGGCCGTGGCGACCCTCGCCGCCTACGCGGTCTCCCGCTGGCGCTTCCGTGGCCGGGGCCCGTTCATGACCACGGTGCTGTCCACCCAGATGTTCCCCGGGGTGCTGTTCCTGCTGCCGCTGTACCTGATCTTCGTGAACATCGACGCGACCTTCGGGATTCCGCTGGTGGGCACCCGCATCGGGCTGATCATCACCTACCTGACGTTCTCGCTGCCGTTCGCGATCTGGATGCTGGTGGGCTACTTCGACGGCATCCCGCGGGAGCTCGACCAGGCCGGGAAGATGGACGGCGCCAGCAACCTCACGATCCTGCTGCGCATCATCCTGCCCGCGGCCCGCCCGGGCATCGTGGCCGTCGGGATCTACGCCTTCATGACAGCGTGGGGGGAAGTGCTGTTCGCCTCGGTGCTGACCACGGAGGACACGCGCACCCTGGCAGTGGGCCTGCGGCAATATGCCACCCAGACCAATGTCTACTGGAACCAGGTCCTCGCCGCCTCGCTCGCGGTGTCGATCCCGGTGGTCGTCGGCTTCCTGATGATGCAGAAGAACTTCGTCGCCGGGCTCACCGCCGGCGCCGTGAAGTGACCCGGTGGTGCGGGCCCTCTCCGGCCCGCACCGCCCAGCTCGCTCCACCAGCTCGACCAGCTCCGCTCACTCGACTCGCTCGACCGACCTCGATCCATCGAAGGAACCCCATGCAGATCTCCGTCCAGATGTACAGCGTGCGCGAGGCCCTCGCCGCCGATTTCCAGGGCACCGTCGCGCGCCTGGTCGAGCTCGGCCTCACCCATGCCGAGCCGTACCACCTCGTCGAGTTCCGGGACGAGCTGGTGCAGTCCCGCACGCAGCACGCGATCGACTTCCCCAGCGCCCACCAGTCCTTCCTCGGCGAGGTGGACTTCGCCGAGGTGCTCGAGGCGGCGCAGGCCGTGGGGGTGAAGTACCTCGTGGATCCGCACTGGAACCCTGAGGACTGGACCGACGCCGGCAAGGTGCGCGCCCTCGCGGCCACGCTCAACCAGCGCGCCGCGGCCGCCGCGGACGCCGAGATCCGCGTCGGCTACCACAACCATCATTTCGAGCTGGTCTCGCAGCTGGAGGGGCGCAGCGCCCTGGAGCTCTTCGCGAGCGAGCTGGACCCGCAGGTCATCCTCGAGATCGACACCTACTGGGCGGCCGTCGGCGGTGCGGACATCCCGACCCTGCTCGGCACCCTCGGCGAGCGCGTGCAGCTCGTGCACCTCAAGGACGGCGACCTCTCCACGGACCCGGCCGCGCAGCTCCCCCTCGGCGAAGGGAAGATGCCGCTGGCCCAGACTCTGGAAGCCTCCGCGCACGTCGCCTACGGCGTGATCGAGTTCGATGCGTACGCCGGAGACATGTTCGAGGGCATCGCCACCTCCGTGGCGTACTTGAATTCCCACGCCTCCTGACGCCACCCGACCCCGCACCCCGCACCCCGAAGGAACCCATTCATGACCGCTCAGCACGCCACCGGACCCGTCGGCGTCGGCCTCATCGGCGCCGGCACCATCTCCGCCGAGTACCTCAAGAACCTCACCTCCTTCCCGGACGTGACCGTGCACATCATCGGCGACCTGTTCCCCGAGGCCGCCGCGGCGCGCGCCGCGGAGTTCGGCGTCCCCACCTCCGGCAGCACGCAGGACGTGCTGGACCATCCGGAGGTCGAGATCGTCATCAACCTGACGATCCCCACCGCCCACGCCGCGGTGTCTCAGGCGATCATCGCCGCCGGCAAGCACGTGTGGACCGAGAAGCCGATCACCACCACCCCGGCCGACGCGAAGGCCCTGCTCGCAGCCGCCGAGCAGGCCGGCGTGCGGATCGGCGGCGCCCCGGACACCGTGCTCGGCGCCGGTATCCAGACCGCGCTGCGCACGCTGCGCGACGGGTCGATCGGAACTCCCACCAGCGCCCTGACCCTGTTCCAGTCCCCCGGCCCGGAGTCGTGGCACCCGAACCCTGCCTTCCTGTTCCAGGAGGGCGCGGGGCCGCTGTACGACATCGCCCCGTACTACGCCACCACCCTGGTGCTCGCTCTGGGCCCGGTCGTCTCGGTGAGCGCCGTCGGCTCGCGCGCCCAGGAGCAGCGCACCATCGGCTCGGGCCCCAAGGCCGGCGAGGTCTTCGACGTCACCGTACCCACGCAGGTTGCGGCGCTGCTGCGCTTCGCCTCGGGCCAGAACGCGACCGTGCTGCTGAGCTTCGACTCCCCCCACACCCGCACCGGCTTCGTGGAGGTCTACGGCACCGACGCGACCCTCGCCTTCCCGGATCCCAACGTGTTCGACGGCGACTCGGCGCTCACCGAGTACCGCGGCGAGGCGCCGACCCCGGTGCCCGCCACCGGTGCCACCACCGGGCGCGGCCTGGGCGTGCTGGAGATGGCCCGCGCCCTGCGCGCCGGCGTCTCCCACCGCGCCCAGGGCGAGATCGCGGCGCACGTGCTGGACGTCATGGTGGGCATCGAGACCGCCATCGCCGAGGGCTCGATCGTGGAGGTGAGCTCCACCTTCACCGAGGTCGAGCCCATGCCCGCCGACTTCGACGCCTTCGCCGCGACCCTCTGAGCGAGGCGGGGGCGGGGGTGCGGGCCGGGGCAGTTGCGCCGCCCGCCAGCCCCCGCCCCGCCACCCAGTGGGACGTTCAGAACCCCTCAGCTCGCCGGAATCACCCCGAACGTCACAACCGGATCACCGTTCCGAGCCGCTCGAGGCGCCGCAGCTCGGCGGCCCGGGTAGGTTGGTCGCCATGGATCCTGAGCAGCCCGTGCATGTTCAGGCCGACGATGCCGCCCGGGCGGATGATCTCCTCGTCGAAGAGCTCACGCGGCTGTTGGCCTCGGTCGACGGCTTCGCGCAGATGGCCGAGCGCATGGCCCTGCTCTCCGATCAGCGCCGCCTGCGGATCCTGTTCTGCATCCATGCTCACCCCGGTGTGCGCAGCTCCGACATCGCCCGCACGATCGACGCGAGCGAGTCCACCACCTCGCACGCCCTCGCCCTGCTGCGCGCCGCGAAATGGGTGCGGGCCGAGCGCACGGGCCGCGAGGTGCGCTACGAGCTGGCCGACCGCTTCGTGCACGATCTGCTGCATGACCTGGGCTCGGATCACCTGCCCGGCATCGAACACCACGAGCACCCGCCCGCTCCGACCCTGCGGAGCACCGACACCGCGACCTGATGCGTCCTGACGACACCCGGAGAACACTTGTACAGTGCTTCAAGTAATCTCCGGAAGGACGCCCTATGGCGGCGCCGCTGCGCACCTCTGACGTGCAGGCGTCCCGCGGCACCCGCCGCGCGCGCACACCCGATCTCCTCGGCGTGCGCTCCCGTGCCCGCCGCTCCGCTGGCGTCCTCGCCGTGCTCGCCATCCTCACCCTGGTCAGCACCCTGATCTGCCTGGGCATCGGACCGGTGCCGATCCCTGCCGGGACCACGGTGCAGGTGATCGCCCGCCATCTCGGAATACCGTCGGCCGTCGCTGTGGATCCGGCCACGGAGGCGATCGTCTGGACCGTGCGCCTGCCTCGAGTGCTGATGGGCGCCGCCGTCGGCGCGGGCCTGGCGATCTGCGGGGCCGCGCTGCAGGCGATGGTGCGCAACATGCTGGCCGATCCGTACATCCTCGGGGTCTCCGGTGGCGCCTCGACCGGTGCGGCCGGCGCGATCCTGTTCGGGCTGGGAGCGGCGATGGGTGAGTACGCGCAGTCCGTGTTCGCCTTCGTCGGGGCGCTCGGTGCCGCGCTGCTGGTGTTCGCCATCGCCCGCACCGGCGGCCGGGTGACCTCGCTGCGACTGCTGCTGTCAGGCGTGGCTGTCGGGTATGCGCTCACGGCCGTGACCAACCTGCTGATCTTCTCCTCGGACTCGGCGGAGGGATCACGTTCGGTGATGTTCTGGATGCTGGGCTCCCTGTCCCTGGCCCGCTGGAACGCGTTCCTGCTGATCGCGGTGCTCGCCGCGGGGATCGGGGTGGTCGTGATGACGCTCGGCGCCCGCACGCTCGACGCGCTGAGCACCGGCGACGAGATCGCCCACGGCCTGGGCATCTCCCCGGACCGCGCCCGCATCGGCTTCCTGTTCGTGGTCTCGCTGTGCACCGCCGCAGCGGTCGCGGGCGCGGGGTCGATCGGGTTCGTGGGCCTGGTGATCCCGCACCTCGCCCGCCGCCTGGTGGGGGCCCGCCACCGCGTGCTGATCCCGGCCAGCGCCCTGCTCGGCTCCCTGTTCCTGCTGTGGGCCGACGCCGTCGCCCGCATCGTGATGCAGCCTCGCGAGCTGCCCATCGGCGTGATCACCGCGGCGATCGGCGCCCCGTTCCTGCTGATCCTGGTGCGCCGGCTGCACGCACGCCAGTCCTGACTTCGTTGCCCGCCCGATATTCGCCGCCCGATCGAAGGCTCACCATGGACCATCCCTCCTCCCGCCCCGTCGGCCGCATCGGTCGGCGCAGTGCTCTTGCCGGGCTCCTCGCCCTCACCGCCGCGGCCTGCAGCTCCAGCTCCGGGGATCCGGGCGCGGGCCAGGCAGGCGGCGGGGCGGACGACTTCCCCCTGGACCTGGCCAATTGCGAGGCGACGCTGCATTTCGACGCCGCGCCGCAGCGGATCGTGCTGCTGGAATCCGCACCCGTGACCACGCTGGACGGGCTCGGGGTGCTGGATGCGGTCGTCGCCCGGGCCGGCGCGTTCCCGCGCGGGTACTACGACGCGGAGCTGACCGCTCGGATCGAGGCGATACCTGCTCTGTCCGAGGACATCGACACCGCCGGCCACTTGCAGATCTCCCAGGAGGTGGTGATCGCCCACAGCCCGGACATCGTGTTCGGACTCCCCAACGGCCTCACCCGGGAGGCGATGCGGGACGCCGGCGCGGAGGTCGTGGTCCAGGACGTCTTCTGCGCCGCCGCCGGGGAGCGCGCGAGCTTCGAGACCCTCTCCTCGACGATCGCCACCTACGGCCGCATCTTCGATCGCCACGAGCAGGCGGACGCTCTGATCAGCACACTGGAGGAACGCGTCGCGGCCGTCTCGGACTCCGCGGCGGATCTGCGCACCGCGACCGCGGCGGTGCTGTACCCCTCGCTCGGTGGCGGCCCGCTGTACACCTACGGCGCCGGCAGCATGGTCACCGCCCAGCTGGACGCCCTGGGCATCGAGAACGTCTTCGCGGACACCGCCGAGCGGGTGTCCGAGATCGGCTCCGAGCCGCTGCTGGCCGCGGATCCGGACGTGCTCATCATGCTGTACCAGGGCGACGGGGATGGCAGCGAGGTGCGTGATGAGATGGTCACGCAGGACCAGCTGTCCGGTCTGCAGGCGGTGACGCAGGAGGCGGTGCTCCCGCTGCTGTTCAACTTCGCCGAGCCCGCGTCCCCGCTGGTCGTGGACGGACTGGAGAGGATTCACGAGTGGCTGCTCGAACGGGAGGGCTGATCCTCGAGGCTCGCGCTCTGCACCATCGTTTCGGGGCGACGCCGGTGCTGCGCGGCATCGACGTCTCGGTGGCTGAGGGCGAGGTGGTGGGTCTCGTCGGCCCCAACGGCAGCGGCAAGACCACCGCTCTGCGCCTGCTCCACCATGCTCTCGTGCCCGACGCCGGCCAGGTGCTGCTCGACGGACGAGATCTGGCCAGCTACCGGGGCCGGGAGCGTGCTCGCCGGATCGCCGTGATGGCACAGGAGATCGCCGGCGAGGTGCCGCTGACCGTGGCCGACGTGGCGCTGCTGGGACGCGTCCCGCATTCAAGCGCCATCGGCTCCACCACCGACACCGACCTGCGGATCGCCACCGAGGCGCTCGACAGCTCCGGCGCCCTGCACCTGGCGCGCCGCGAGTTCGCCCTCCTCTCCGGCGGAGAGAAGCAGCGCGTGCTGATCGCCCGGGCCCTGGCCCAGCAACCACGGGCGCTCCTCATGGACGAACCCACCAACCATCTCGACATCGGTTCACAGCACCAGGTCCTGCAGATCGTGCGCGAGAGGGGCCTGGCCACGCTCGTGGTGCTGCACGACCTCAACCTCGCCGCCCGCTACTGCGACCGCGTGATCGTCCTGGCGGACGGCATCGTGCTGGCCGACGGCCCTCCCCGCGAGGCGCTCGCAGCCGGGCTGGTCAGCGCCACGTACGACGTCGCAGCCGAACGCGCCACGGCCGAGGACGGCACTGCGCAGCTCCTGTTCCGCGGCCGCGGGCCATCTCCCGAGGGCACCGACTAGACAACACCGTCCCCTTGACGATGGTGTGTCACACACACTATGGTGTGGAACATGAGCGAGTCCTTCGACCCCCACCTGCAGGAGCTTCGGCGCGGCACCGTCGTGCTGGCCTGCCTGCGACTGCTGCGCACCCCCGGGTACGGATACAGCCTGCTCGAGCAGCTCGAGTCACGCGGCTTCACCACCGATGCCAACACCCTCTACCCGCTGCTTCGGCGTCTCGAGAAGCAGGGATTCCTGACCAGCGAGTGGAACACCGAGGACTCCAGACCCCGGAAGTTCTACGTCACCTCGGCCGACGGCTCCAGCCTGGCCGACACCCTCAGCCAGGACTGGGTCGATCTCACCCGGTCCATCGCCTCCCTCACCGACGACCCGGGCACGCCCGAGGAGAACTGACATGACCACCACCCTGACCGAGCGCTACATCAGCGCCACGACCGACTCCCTCCCGCTCGAGACCCAGAGCGACGTGCGCGCGGAGCTCGAGGCCTCCATCGCCGACGCCATCGAGTCGCGTCTCGAGCAGGGCGAGGACCCTGCCGAGGCCGAGCGCGCCGTGCTCACCGATCTCGGTGACCCGGTCGCCCTCGCCGCGAGCTACACCGACCGGCCGCTGCACCTGCTGGGACCGCGCTACTATCTGGCCTGGTGGCGGCTGCTCAAGCTCCTGCTGGCGATCGTTCCCGCCTCCGCCGTCGGCGGTGTCGCCCTCGTCCAGGTCATCATCGGCGCCCCGGTCGGGGAGGTCATCGGGCAGGCGATCAGCGTGGGGATCTCCGCCACCGTGCACCTGTTCTTCTGGGTGACGCTGATGTTCGTCATCCTGGAGCGCACCGGGGCGGACACCGGTCACGACTGGGACCTCGACCAGCTGCCGGAGCCGCGCCCCACGGGGGCGGGCCGCTCCGAGGTGGTCGCCTCGGTGGTGTTCGCCGGACTGATGATCGGCGCGGTGCTCTGGGACCGCTTCCGCGGATTCGTGCAGATCGACGGCCACGCCCGCGACATCCAGATCCTCCACCCGCAGCTGTGGCCCTGGGCACTGCTCGGCATGCTCGCGCTCCTCCTGCTCGAGGTCGGGCTCGCCGTCCTCGTCCATCTGCGCCGCGGCTGGTCCACGGGCCTGGCTGTCGCCAACACCGCTCTCGCAGTCGTATGGGTCAGCGTGATCCTGACCCTGTTGGGCAACGGGCTCCTGGTGAATCCCGAGTTCATGGGCCTCGTCCTCCCCAGCGACGGGGGCGGGCCGGACACAGCTCGCGTAGTCGTGGTCCTGTTCGTGCTGAGCATCCTCGGGGTCGCTGCGTGGGACATCATCGACGGCTGGCGCAAGGCCGGTCGCGAGGCGAAGCATCGGGCGACGCCCCTCGGGACCGGCCTGCCCGTCTGATCTCTCGCCCCGCGATCCTCACGGAGCGGAGGACCCCGTGACGTCCGTGGAGCGCAGGCGATCCAGGCGTTCGCCGGCGCGCTCCGCGCGGTCGTCCTCCGTCAACTCCCACCAGGCCTCACCGCGCTCCCCCAGGCCCTCCTTGGCGAGCTGGACCCGGTCGCGCCAGGCCCGCACCTCGCTGGGGTCCTGGGACCTGCCGATCGCGGAGCGGGCCCGTCCCAGCTCGGAGCGCAGGGGGCCGGTGATCTCCTCGGGGAGATCGGGGTCGGTGGCCCGCCACCGGCGGCCGCGCACCACGATGTATCGACCGTCGGCGGTCCGCTCCGGCCCCTCGCCGGCACCCGGGTCGCCCATGGCGTCCGTGGTCAGAGCTCGGTCGTGGCGGTGCCGCCGGGTGGGCGCTCCCCGGCCACCTTCGCCTTG
Organism: Brachybacterium sp. AOP29-B2-41; assembly: GCF_052378395.1. NCBI lineage: Bacteria > Bacillati > Actinomycetota > Actinomycetes > Micrococcales > Dermabacteraceae > Brachybacterium > Brachybacterium sp. AOP29-B2-41. Next base: position 24,597 of record NZ_JBQSXR010000021.1, on the reverse strand, counting down.
AGGATCTGCGCGAGCCCGGCGGCCTTGCCGCCGGGCAGGCCCCAGAACTGCGCGGATTCGCCGCTGACCCGCAGCAGTCCCAGGCTCGGGTCCTCCGGACCGCCGGGGAAGTAGGCTTCCGCCCCCTTGGTCCACAGCTGCTCGACCAGGGCACGGTCCTCGATGAACTCCGCGCTCCCGGCCACCGACAGCCACGACCCTGCCTGCGAGATCGAGAGATTCACCTGCGGGCCGCTGCGCAGCGCCTCGGCCTGGCCACCCTGCAGTCCGACGAAGAACCAGACGTCCGCGTCATCGGTCACGCCCTGGATGGACAGGGGGTGGGACAGGAGCTTGCCGTTGGGAAGTGCGGTGGTGAGCATGACGATGTCGGCGTCGCGGAGCGTGTCCACGACGTCCTCCAGGGCCAGGGTGTCGTCGGTCATCAGGGATCCTCCCGCGTTGCCGGTGCTGTCCCCTCCGACGGTACAAGCCTGCTCCTGCCCCGGGTGCGTAACCGACCGTTCGGTACCGATCACCCCTCGTCGTGAGACCCGCGATGCCGTACTTTGACAAAAGTGACCACAGACTTCGCGCAGCCAGCCCCGGAGCCCCGCCTTGGCGCATCCGGCGCCGTCGCCCTCGGCATCACCGTCGGCATCTCCGCCGCCGTCGGCCGCACCCCCCTGATCCGTCTCGACCGCCTGTTCCCGGACTCCGGGATCGAGATCCTCGCCAAGCTCGAGTCCGTCAATCCCGGCGGCAGCACCAAGGACCGTCCGGCCCTGGCGATGGTGCGCGATGCCTTCGCGCGCGGGCACCTCGAGGCAGGGGGCACGGTGGTCGAGTCGAGCTCCGGCAACCTCGGGGTCGCCCTGGCCCGGGTGTGCTCCACGCACGGGGTGCACTTCGTGTGCGTGGTCGACTCCCGCACCAATGCCACCACGGTGGCCACCATCCGGGCGCTCGGCGGGCAGGTCGAGATGGTCACGGAGCCCGATCCGGAGACCGGGGACCTGCTCACCGCCCGCCTGCATCGCGTCGAGCAGCTGCTCGAGCAGATCCCGGGTGCGGTGAACCTCTACCAGTACGGCAATCCCGCGAACCCCGGCGCGCACGCGGCCGGCACCATGGCCGAGATCGCCGAGGCCACCGATCACCGCCTGGACGTGCTGATGGCGGCGGTGAGCACCACCGGCACGATCGCCGGGTGCACCGCGTACCTCCGCGAGAACTCCATGGACACCCGCACGGTCGCGGTCGACGCCGAGGGCAGCGTCCTGTTCGGGGGCACGGCCGCACCGCGCCCGCTGCCCGGATTGGGCGCGGGCGTGGTCACCGACATCTCCCGCACGGTCGATCCGGATCGCGTGGTGCGCGTCAGCGGGCTGGACTGCGTGGTCGGGGCGCGCCTGCTGGCCCGCCGCGAGGGCATCCTCGCCGGCGCCTCCACCGGCGGCATCGTCCACACGCTGGGCTCCCTGGTTCCCGAGCTGGCACCCGGCTCGCGGGTGGCGTTCATCGTCCACGACGGCGGCGTGCCCTATCTCAGCACGGTCTACGACGACGACTGGGTCGAGCGGACCCTCGGGGCCGACGCCGACGCCCTGACCGACGCCACCGCATCATTGCAGGCCACGGCATCCCGGCAGGCCACCGCGCGACGTGGAGGACCAGGGCGTCCATGAGCACCCAGGACACGCCGGGGACCGGCCCCGACGCGACCGGCCCGCGGCGACGGCTGGCCGTGGTGGGAGCGGGACCGAAGGCGCTGTTCGCCCTCGAAGCACTCGCGGCGCACCTCACCGCAGACCTCGCCGCCGGCACCGGGGCCGTCAGCACCGAGACCCCCGGCGCCGCCATCGTGGACGTGACCGTGCTGGACCCCGCCGGGCTTCCCGGGACCGGCGCCGCCTACGCCCTCGACCAACCGCCCTACCTCCGCCTGAACGTCACCGCGGGAATCCTCGATGCGCCCGCCACCGGGACGGGGACGTCGTTCCCCTCCTGGGTGCGCCGAGAGCACCCCGGGCTCGCCGAGGATCCGTACCCGCCGCGGGCCGTCGTCGGCGCCTATCTCACACAGCGGTGGGCATGGATGGAGGCCTCTCTGTCCCGGGTCGGCACCCTGCGCCACCACCGCTGCCAGGTCGTCTCGGTGGAGCCCCATGCTGGACGGTGGCGGGTCGGGATCGAGCAGCCCGCCACGGCCGACGGCGCGGAGTCATGGGACGCCACGGCCGACGGTTCGTCGCCCGGGCGCGCGGCGCCCACCCTGCTCGATCGGTTCGACGAGGTGCTCCTGGCCACCGGCCACGCTGCCCGCCACCTCGGCGCGCTCGCGAGGTCGTGGACCGGCCCGCTCCCCCTCCGACCTGCCGTGCTGCCGGTGGAGGCCATGCTCGGCCCCGAGCAGGTCCCGCCCGGTTCCCGGGTGGCGGTCCGAGGCGCGGCCCTGACCTTCCTCGACGCCGCGCTCGCCCTCACCGAAGGGCGGGGTGGCAGGTTCGACCCGCATCCCCGTCATGAGAGGACGATCGTCCACCTCCGGGGAGCGGAGGAGCCAGCCACGATCCTCCCGACCGCGCGCCACGGCCTGCTGCTGGACGCGAAACCCGATCCCGGCACGCCGCTGCCTCCCGCAGGCGCCGCCGTGATCGAGGACGGGAAGCGGCGTCTCCGGGCAGCGACCAGCTCCCAGGGGGAGATCGCCCCGGATGTGGTGCTCGATGTGGTGCTCGATGCCGCGACCGCCATGATCCGGGGAGCGGGCGCCTCCGCCGCCGAGCGGTACCGCGCGGTCGAGCACACCCTCGCCACCGGTGCCGAGCCCGATCTTCCCTCCGGCCCGGGCCGCGCCGAGCGCGCCCTGCGCCGCAGCGTGGCCGTGGCGGAGGGGGCCCGTGCGCCGGGCCCCGCCTGGGCGCTGGGCCGCACCTGGTCCGCGCTCTACCCGCTGCTCACCGCCGGCCTCCGCGGCAGCGACATGACTGCGGGCGAATGGGAAGCGTTTCGCCGCACCGCCCAGGTGCTGGAGCGTTTCGCCTTCGGTCCGCCGCTGGTCAATGCCCGCAAACTGCTGGCCATGCTCGATTCCGGTGCGGTGGACCTGTCCTGGCTCGATGCAGGCACCGCGATCGATACCCGCGGTCTCCAGGGGATCCCGCAGGGTGCCGGGGCCGCGGACCTCGTGGTAGATGCGGTGCTGTCCCCGCCCGGGGTCCTCGGGATCACCGACGAGCTCACGGAGAACCTGCTCCGATCGGGTCTCGTGAGCGTCCGCCCGGGACGACGCGGGGCGGTCGTCGATCCCGACGCCACCGCGCGCCGGGCCGACGGGAGCCGCGCGGAGGGGCTCGCGCTGCTCGGCCGCCCGACGGAGGACCACGTGATCGGCCACGACACCCTCAACCGGCACCTGCACACCGAGATCCGGCACTGGGCCGCTCGCCTCGCACGCACCCTCGTCTCACCCGTGGGCGAACCTGCGGCCGAGGCCGGTGTGCCGGGAGAATCCACTGCATACGCCACCGCGGCGAAGGTCGCCGCCGGAACGCACCGGGAGACCAGGGAATGACGACCGCACCGCGCACAGATGGCCTCCCGACGAACGACGCCCTGCATGAGGGGGACGACCTGCGCACGGGGTGCCAGGGCATCCCGTCCCTGTCGGCACGGCTCGAGCCGTGGATGCAGGAGCTGCTCGCGGATCCCACGGCGTGCGCGGCGCTGCTCGAGGAGCACGGCAGCCCGCTGAACGTGCACGACTTCAGCGCGCTCGCGCGCAACGCGGCCGAGCTGTCAGACGTCGCCGAATCCGAAGGCGTCGCCCTGCGGATCTTCGTGGCCCGCAAGGCCAACAAGACGCTCGGGCTGGTCCGCGCCGCGCACGCGGCCGGGCTGGGACTCGACGTGGGCAGCCATCGCGAGCTCTCCCAGGTCCTCGACCTCGGCGTGCCCGCCGGCGACGTGGTCGTCACCGCCGCCATCAAGCCGGCCCCGCTGCTGCGCTTCGCGCTGGATTCCGGAGCGATGCTCGTGCTCGACAACCTCGACGAGGCCGCCGCCGTCGAGGCAGAGATCGCCCGCGAGCCGCTCGCCCCGCCGCGGCCCGTCGCGCTGCGTCTCGCACCGACGCCGAGCGACGTCGTGGGTCCCACCCGCTTCGGCGAATCCGCCTCCACCTGGCAGGGCTGGGCCGGGTCCCGGGAGGTCTCCCGCGGCGGACTCCAGATCCAGGGGATCCACTTCCACCTGCACGGCTACGACCCTCTCGCTCGGGCTCACGCCCTCGGCGAGGCCCTCGGCCTGGTCGACTCGCTGCGGTCGAGCGGACACCCCGTGAGCTTCATCGACATCGGCGGCGGGATCCCTATGTCCTACCTCGATGATGCCGAGCAGTGGGCGGCGTTCTGGGAGGCCCACGACCAGCAGAGCGACGATCCGACGGATTCTCTGACCTGGCGCGGGGAGCCGCTGCGGCAGGTCTATCCCTACCACCAGCAGGTGGTGCGCGGTCAGTGGCTGCGCACTCTCCTCGGAGCGGAGGTGCAGCCCGGAGTCCGCGCCGCCGACGCGCTGCGGGAGCGGGAGCTGGAACTGCGCTGCGAGCCCGGTCGGTCGATGCTCGACGGCTGCGGGATGACCCTCGCCCGCACCGTGCAGCGCACCACCACCAGCGACGGGATCCCGCTGATCGGGCTGGAGATGAACCGCACCCAGTGCCGTTCCACCTCCGACGACTTCCTGGTCGACCCGATCCTGGTGAGGACCGGCGGGGAGCCGTCGGCCCCGGTGGAAGCGTTCCTCGTCGGCGCCTACTGCATCGAGGCCGAGCTGATCCTGCGCCGGCGCCTGAGCTTCCCGGGCGGGGTGGCGATCGGCGACGTGGTGGCGCTGCCGAACACCGCCGGTTATCTCATGCATATCCTCGAGAGCGCCTCGCACCAGATTCCGCTCGCCTCGAACGTCGTCCGCGGCCCGGACGGGATACGGCGGGACCGCATCGATGCCGTCGCGCCGCAGCGCCCGTGGACGGACGCACCGCGCGACTGACCGGTCGCCGGGTCAGGGATCAGCCCTGCAGCGGATAGTCCACGTAGGCGATCCGGCGGGAGTCCGGGGCCCAGCTGTTCACGTTCATGGTGCCCTGCCCACCGAACACGGCGGTCAGATCACGGATCCCGTTGCCGTCGGCCGCGGCCAGGCGCAGGATCACCTCGCGATCCGCCGGGTGCCCTTCGGTGCCGGGCGGGAAGCTGACGTAGGCGAGGCGGGCACCGTCCGGGGAGAGGTGCGGGAACCAGTTCACGCGCTCATCATCGGTGAGCTGCTCCATCCCGGTGCCGTCGGGGCGCATGCGGAAGAGCTGGGCGTGCCCGGCCACGGTGCGGGACCGCTCGGAGTTGAGGTAGATCCAGGCCCCGTCCGGGGAGTACTCCGGGCCGTCGTCGGGGAACTCGTTGTCGGTGAGCTGGGTGCTCTCCCCGCCCTCAGCGCGGATCGTGAACAGGTTCGGAGGCACCCAGGACCCGTCAGAGCGCCGCTGGACGCCGGTGTATGCGAGCGTGGCACCGTCGGGACTGACGCCATGCAGGTAGTGCAGGAGCCCGTCCCCGAGGGTGATCTGCTCGGCGGGGCCACCGGTGAGCAGGGCTCGGTAGATGTGGCTGTCGTCGGCGGAGACGAACACGTGCTCCCCGTCGGGATCGAGCACGTGGTCGTTGTTCAGGGGTGCCATGCCCTCGAGCGGGATCCGCTGCGGTGCACCGCCGGTCCGGTCCGGGCGGTCCAGGTCCCCACCGCCGTCCAGGTCGAGGCGGAACAGGTGGCCGTCGCCGTTGAGGATCAGCGCGGCGCCGTCCAGCGTCCAGTTCGGTGCCTCGTACAGCACCGCCTCGGACTCGTGAAGGATCTGGTCCTCCCCGGTCTCCACGTCGAGCACGTGGATCCGTGAGCGCTGTCCGGGGGCGAGGGCGCGTGGCATGGGAGTCCTTGTCGTCGACGATCCGCGCGGGGGCTGGGCTTCCATCGCCCCCCCCGGTCCGGCTCCGGCACCCGGCTGCGGCATCGCTGGGCCCAGGCACAGCACCCTATCCGACCGTCGGAACCCCTCGACTGCCCGGAGGCGACCCGGGAGTCGCACCGGCGCTGGGGGTGCCGGAGGGGCCGGAGGCCGCCGGTGGCGCCGCCGCGGCGTCCGCGCGCTCAGCGCGCTGGGTCGCGGCCCAGCTCGCGAGCAGCCGCATGCGCTGCGCGGACTGCGAGCCGGGCTCGGTGGAGTAGACGATCACGGCACGGCCGGGCTCCGCCGTGATGGCGAGCTCCTCATAGGTGACGGTCAGCTCGCCGACCACCGGACGCTCGAACCGCTTGAGGCCGGAGCCGTGAGTGCGCACGTCATGTGCGCCCCACAGTCGACGGAAGGTATCGCTGCAGGTGGAGAGCTCTCCGACGAGGTCCTGCAAGGTCGCGTCATGCGGGATCTTGCCCGCTTCGACCCGCATGCTGCTCACGCACATCTCAGCGAACCGGTCCCAGTCCGGGTAGAAGTCCCTCGATGCCGGATCGAGGAACTGGGAGCGGGCGAGGTTCGGGGAGCGCCCGCCCTCGCCGTCCCCGATCAGCGGAGCGTAGAAGGCGCGTCCCAGCTCGTTGGTCGCGAGCAGGTTCTGGTACTGGTCCCGCACGAAGGCGACGCCGTCGGTGAGGGAGTCCAGTGCCCATTGCAGGCCGGGCCGCACCGGGGCGGGCGTCGCGGCGCTGCGCCGTCGAGGCCTGCCGGAGGTGGGGATCCCGTCGGCCGCACGTGCCAGATCCAGCAGGTGGATGCTCTCGGTCTCATCGAGCTGCAGGGCCGTGGAGACGGCGTCCAGCACGGAGGCCGAGGCGCCGGCGATCGCGCCGCGCTCGAGCTTCGCGTAGTACTCCACGCTGACCCCGGCGAGCATCGCGACCTCGCTGCGGCGCAGGCCCGCCACGCGCCGGTTGCCGCCTGCGGGCAGTCCCGCCTGCTGCGGGGTGACCTTCGCGCGGCGGGTCATGAGGAACTCGAGATCTGCCTCGAGGGCCACCCCTCCCGCTGTGTGAACGCCATCTTCGTGGACGGCGCGATCGGCACCCAGGCCGAGAAGGCCCGGATCCCCTTCGCCGACGGCACCCTGGTCGCCACCCCCGGCCGGCCCGACGCGGACCTCATCCCCTCACTGCTGGCCACCTCCGACGTGCTGGGCACCGGATGGTTCGCGGCCGACGCCGCCCAGGCCGGCCCCGGAAGGATCGTCGCCGTGGTCGGTGACGGCGCCGTGGGCCTGATGGGAGTGCTGGCCGCGCAGCAGATGGGCGCCGAGCGCATCATCATCTTCAGCCGCCACCCGGACCGGAAGGCGCTGGCCCGCGAGCACGGTGCGACCGACATCATCACCGAGCGCGGTGACGAGGGCGTGACCCGGCTGAAAGAGCTCACCGGCGGGCTCGGCGCGCACTCCACGATCGAGGCCGTCGGCACCCAGGAGTCGATGATGCAGGCGATCCGCTCGACACGCCCCGGCGGCTCCGTGGGCTTCGTGGGCGTCTCGCATGATGTCCAGCTGCCGGGCGGTGAGCTGTTCTTCTCCGCCGTCCATCTCCATGGCGGGCCGGCTCCGGTGCGCTACCTGCCCGAGCTGATCCAGCTGGTCTGGGACCGGAAGATCGACCCGGGCAAGGTCTTCGACCTCACGCTGCCGCTGGCCGATGCCGCCGAGGGCTACCGGGCGATGGACGAGCGGCGTGCCACCAAGGTGCTGCTCACCCTCTGACCTTCCGCCCATTCCTGCTCTCTCCGCCCTCGGACTCTCTCCGCCCCCGAAAGGCACCTCCTTGACCGCGACGCTCCCGCCCGCCTCGACCTCTGCCGCACCGACCGCCCTGCCCCCGGTGATCTACGTGCTGACCGCCGGGACCTTCCTCATGGCCACCACCGAGTTCGTCTTCGCCGGCCTGCTCACCTCGGTCGCCGGGGACTTCTCGGTGACCGTCGCCCGGGCGGGCCTCGCGATCACCGTCTTCGCGGTCGGGATGATCCTCGGCGCGCCGACGATGGCGCTGGCCACCCTGCGCGTGCCCCGTCGCGTCACCCTCACCGCAGCGCTCGTGATCTTCTCCGCCGGCCACGCCGTCGGTGCGCTCACCGGCAGCTTCGGCGTGCTGCTGGGCACCCGCTTCGTCACCGCCGTGGCCACCGGAGCGTTCTGGGCGGTCGCCTCGGTCGCCGCCGTCGACGCCACCGGACCTCGGATCCGCTCCCGCGCGCTCGGCATCATGCTGGGCGGCGGCATGCTCGCCAACGTGCTCGGAGTGCCGCTCGGGGCGCTCGTCGGGCAGTTCATCGGCTGGCGCGGCACCTTCTGGCTGCTCGCCGTGCTCGCTGCCGTGCTCGCCGCGGCAGTGGCCCGGATGGTGCCGGCCGCGAGCAGGTCCGGGGCCCTCCCCTCGGTGCGGGCCGAGCTCGCGTCCCTGCGCTCGGGAAGGCTGTGGCTGGTGCTGGCGACCTGCGCGATGGTCACCGGCGGAGCGTTGTCGATCTACAGCTTCATCTCCCCGATCCTCACCGACGCCGCCGGGATCCCCGAGCTGGGGGTGCCGGTCGCACTGATGGGCTTCGGCCTCGCGGCACTGGTCGGCTCGATCCTCGCCGGCTGGATGGGCGACACCCGTCCGTTCGCCACCCCCGTGCTCACCGCGGCAGCGACGCTCGTGATCGCCCTGGCCCTGCTGCTGCTCCCCGCGCAGCCGGCGCTGATGCTCCTCCTGTTCGTGCTGCTGGGGCTGGTGAGCCTCTCGGCGAACCCGGTGCTGGTAGGGCTCGCGAACCGCTACGGCGGCGAGGCCTCGACGCTCGCCACCTCGATGCCGACGGCGATGTTCAACCTCGGCACGGCGATCGGCACCGGACTGGCGGGGACGGCTCTCGGCAGCGGGCTCGGGGTGCAGGGGCCGCTGCTGGTCGGTGTCGTGGGCGCCGCGCTGGTCCTGGTGCCCCTGGGCCTGCTGGTGCCGCGTGAGCGGGGCCTGCGCCGGGTGCGCTGAGCTCCCCCGGTCACGCTGAGCACCCCGGTCACGCTGAGTTCACCCGGTCACGCTGAGCACCCCGGTCACGCTGAGTTCACCCGGTCACGCTCCACCGTTGCAAAGGCGGGGGAATGGGTCCCGCGTCCTCCAATCCGCCAGCTCTGCAACGTTCGACCGTGCGCACCGACCGCGCGAGCGCTCTACGGGGCGCGGCGTGCTCAGGCGGCGCGCCGGGCTCAGGCGGCGCGGCGCGCCCGGTGCGCGGCGATCGCCGCGTCGGCGTCGGCCATCACGAGCATGCCCTGGATGTGCCCGCCGGCGAGCGCACCGCCCGCGGCCGAGGCCCCGACCTGCGCCATGGGGTCCGCAGCGTTGCCCGCGACCCACACCCCGGGCACCTCGGTCGCTCCGGCGAAGCCGGTGGCGATCTTCTGGCCCATCCCGCCGGGCAGCTCCTCGATCTCGAGACCGAGGTCCTCGAGTCCGTCCAGCCGCGGGGTCATGACCGTCGCGACCGTGAGCACGGAGCGCGGCACCAGCTCGCCGCCCTCGAGCCGCACCCCGGTGATGCCGCCATCCTCGCTCGCGACGATCTCCTGGATCGGGGACTCGCGCACGGTGATGCCGAGCGCCTCGCAGCGCTCGCGGGCATCGTCGTCGATCTCGATCCCGGGCGCGAACACGGTGACGTCCTCGGTGAGGGCGCGGAACATGAGCGCCTGGTGGAGGGAGGCGGGCCGGGTGGCGATCACGCCGATCGCCTGGTCGCGCACCTCCCAGCCGTGGCAGAAGGGGCAGTGCACGAGTCCGCGCCCCCAGTGCTGGGCGAGTCCCGGGATCTCGGGCAGCTCGTCGCGGATCCCGCTGGCCACCAGCAGCCGGCGCGCGGTGAGGGTGCGGCCGTCGGCGAGGACGATCTCGAACCGCAGGTCGCCCTCCGCCGACGGTGCGGCGGCGCGTGCGGAGGCGACCTCCCCGGCGACGACGAGCCCGCCGTACTGCCGCACCTCGGCGCGGCCGCGGGCGAGGTAGTCGGCCGGAGGGGTGCCCTCGTTGCCGAGCAGGGCGTGGATCCCTTCGGCCGGGGCGTTGCGCGGGGTGCCGGAGTCGATCACGACGACACTGCGGCGGGAGCGGGCGAGCATCAGCGCGCCGTTCAGGCCGGCGGCCCCGCCGCCGATCACGGCGAGGTCGACGAGCTCGGCGGGCAGACCCTGGGACTGGGACTGGGACTGGGACTGGAGAGCGTGAGGTGCGTTCATGCTCGCCACGCTAGACACGCCTTGCCGCGCCTGCATAGCATCTTGCCCATGACGCAAACTTCTGAGGGTGTGGATGGCCTGGTGCGCCAGCGGCTGCGTGCCCTGCGCCACGCCCAGGGCCTCTCGCTCGGCGAACTCGCCGCCCGTGCCCACATCAGCCCCTCCACGCTGTCGAGGATCGAGAACGGGCAGCGCCGCCTGGCGCTCGATCAGCTGGTCACGCTCGCTCGGGCGCTGGACACCGGCCTCGATGAGCTGGTCGAGATGCAGACCGAGGAAGTGGTCTCCCACCCGAGCTCCGACCACGGCCTGGACACGCTCCGCTGGCGCATCCGCCACTCCCCCGACTCGGTGATCCTGCGCAGGCGAGTGACCGGTCCGCCGCCGGAACTGTCCCGGATGCGCGCCCATCCCGGACACGAATGGCTGGTGGTCCTCTCCGGGACGCTGACCCTGCTGCTGGGCGAGCGTCGCTACCGGGTCGGCACCAACCAGTCCGCCGAGTTCGACACGATGCTGCCCCACGCCTTCGGCGCCGAGGGCGGACCGGCGGACGTGCTGATGCTCGTGGACCCGGAGGCGCGAAAGGGGCACCGGGAGGACGATGCTCCCTGATCCCCCCTGGGCTCCCCGACTCGCGCCACCACGTTTCCCGGCTCACACGCCACAAGGCGCTCAGGACAGGAACCACAGGCGCATACTGGCCTTGACGCCGCCGCGATGACGACGCCTCACCCCGGGTGAGCGAGAGCCTCCCGCAACTGGACGAAGGATCTGGCGATGTCCACCCAGCCCATTGACGCATCACGGCCCACCGTCACAGCGCCGCACCCATCGGCCCCCGTCGCATACCCCTGGTACCTGCGGTTCTCGTGGCTCCTCACCCTGGGCATCGGGATCCTCGCCTATCTCGCGACTTTTACGATCATGCTCCTGACCAGGAACCCGACCATGCTGCCCACCATCTTGCTGGTGGGCGCGGCGACGATCCCGCTCACGGTGCTGCTGCTGGCGCAGTCCAGCAAGGTGGGCGCGCTCGTGCCCACCCGGATCGTGCTGCTCACCGCCGTGCTGGGCGGACTGTTCGGGATCTGCGCCGCCGGTCTTGAGGAGGCCATCGCCGGACTCGTGCTCGGCAGGGCGTCGATCCTGCTGGTCGGCATCATCGAGGAGTCGGCGAAGCTGGTGGTGCCGCTGATCGTGCTGGCGCTGGCCCACCGGGTCACCCGCGGCGGCGGGATCGTCATCGGCATCGCCTCGGCCACAGGCTTCGCAGTGCTCGAGACCATGGGATACGGCTTCAACGCGCTGCTGTCGAAGAACGGCGGCCTGGGGGCGCTGGATGCGACGCTGGTGCTGCGCGGGATCCTGGTGCCGGCCGGTCACGTGGCCTGGACCGGCTCGATCTGCGCGGCGCTGTGGTACCTGGTCGAGACCACCCACAAGGGTCGCGGTGTGCTCGCCCTGGTCGTGTCCTACGTCGGCGCGATCATCCTCCACACCGCCTGGGATGCGACCACAAACGGCGTGCTGCACATCGCCATCGGGCTGATCAGCGTCGGGGTGCTCCTGTGGCTGATCATCGCCGCGCACCGAGCCTTCGTGCGACGCGCCACTGGCGAGGAGTCATCGCTCCGCCAGGGGTGATTGCAACATCAGATCCCGCCACGGATATGGCGTCGGGAATAAAGCACTGGGCTTCCCGGTTGTTCCCTGGTAGCGTCCTACGAGTTCATGGGTGGTCGAGCCTGTGAGCCGGACCGACGACGTGTCGTCACCTGGCGGAGAATCCCGCCACCTGGACGTGAGACCCGTCCACTCGATCACTGCGAACCCCGCAGCTCGCGCACTGCCATGACGGCAGCGCACCCCGAGCTCGCCTCGCAGGGCCTGCGCCCTCGCGCCGCCTCCATCCCGCCGACTCGGCGGCCTCCCGTGGAGCTTCGCGACCGGTGCGCGCCACCGGCCACGGCCCGCCCCAGCGGCGCCCGGCCAGCGAACGTCCGCCCCAGCGGACAGCTCGCATCCTGCGCACCTCGCGCATCCCGGCACCCTGCCGGACCCAGACATCCGTCGGCCCAGGGCCGACTTCGAAGGAGTAGTCCCATGCAGTACCAGACCATGAATCCCGAGCATCGAATGCAGTCCCCCCAGCCGCATCTCGTCGTCTTCCGTGACCAGAGCGCGGGCCTGCGCTACCTCACCCGCTCCACGCGCACGTCGGAGCACACCACCACCTGGGAGGACGGGAACATCTATCCCGTCGTCGAGGTGGACCTGTCCTCCGCGGCGCACCTGGCGCGCCAGCAGGCGCGTCACCCCCAGCGTGAGCTGGCCGGCGCCGCAGCCTGAGTCGGGCCGGCTGAGCTGACCGGCTGAGCTTGGCCGGCTGAGCTTGGCCGGCTGAGCTGACCGGCTGAGCTGAGCTTGGCCGGCTGAGCCGGGGCCCCAGGGGGCCGAGCCCCGAGCCGAGCCCTGAACAGAAGAGCGAGCCGTAGGTTGCGTCCCCCATAGAGCCGTATGAGGAGAGCAACCTACGGCTCGCTCGCCGTGGGCCATCCGAATCGGCCCCGGCCCGCCTGTTCAGGCGGGCCTGGGCCGAGTCAGGGTGCTGTGGGGGCCGGTTCAGGCCGCCGCGGCCCCGCGCTTCTTGGAGACCAGGTCGAAGGCGACTGCAGCCAGCAGCACCAGGCCCTTGATGGTCATCTGCCACGAGGGATCCACGGCCAGGATCGAGATGCCGATGTTCAGCACACCCCTGATCAGCGCACCGATCATCGCGCCCGAGATCTTGCCGGCGCCGCCGGTGACCGCGGCGCCGCCGATGAAGCAGGCGGCGACCGCCAGCACGATCGGGAGCCCGCCGGTGGGCTTCGCCAGCAGGTAGGCGAAGAAGCCCAGCACCACGACGCCCGCGGCGGCCTTGGCCCAGTAGACCTTCGCCGGCTCGACTGCGACCCGTGCTTGCGCATCTCACCGCGACGGCGCAGCCCGGACAGGATCAGGCCCGCGGCGCCGAGAGCGGCGATCAGCAGGGTGACGCCGTCACAGCAGGGGTCTACCGTGGCATCATGGCCCGCTCTCGGGCCGCCGCGAGACGAGGTGCCACCGTGATGAGCACGCCGGAACCACCACTGAGTATCCGCCCTGGTCATCGACCCGAAACCGGGGCCCACCCGGGAGTCGCGGGCGATTGTGGTCCAAGCCCGGAGCATGGAGATCCTCGATCAGCTGGGACTTGCCCAGCCTGTGCTGCAGGATGGCCAGAGCGCCGCTGGCCTCCGCCTGCGCGGCGGGCGAGACCCGGCCGGGATCGAGTTCGCCGCCCGGCAGCAGGGATGGACCCCGTTCCCCGGCGCCCAGATCTTCGAGCAGAGCCGCACCGAGGCGCTGCTGGGCGAGACGCTCGCCACGGAGGGTCGACCGGTGCTGTTCGGGCACCGGCTGATCTCCTTCGAGGTGCAGGCCGCAGAGAGCGCTGTCAGACCGGAGGGGCTCGCCGAAGGGCCGGTCGAAGGGGCCGCCGAACGGCCGGTCGAGGCGCTCGTCGACGGTCATGCCGAGGGTCCGGTCGAGGCGCTGGTCGAGGGGCCGGACGGCCCGCTGCGGATCCGCTGCCGTTGGCTGATCGGAGCCGACGGGGCGAGCTCGCCGGTGCGCCACCAGCTGGGCCTCGACTTCGAGGGCGTGACCGACGATGCGGCTTTCTGCGTCGCCGATCTGCGCGGGGTCGAGGACGCCCCGCCCGATGCATTGTCGGTGCGTCTCGGCCAGGAGCGTTTCGCGCTCCTCTTCCCGCTGGGGCCGAACGGTCATGCGCGGCTGATCTGGCTGCACGGCGATGCCCACCCCGAGCAGGAGGAGGCTCTGGCCGGCGCACGGGAGGATCTCGGCATCCGCTATGAGCGAGTCGACTGGTTCTCTGCCTACCGGGTCCATCACCGGGTCGCCGCGGAGTTCCGGACGGGCCCGGTGTTCCTCGCCGGGGACGCGGCCCATGTGCACTCCCCCGTGGGCGGTCAGGGTATGAACACCGGCCTGCAGGATGCCCATCACCTGGCGAACCTGCTGGCAGATGTCACCGCAGGGCACCTCGACGAGGCGGCGCTGGACCGCTACGAGGACGAGCGTCGACCGGTCGCACTCACCTTGATCCGGGCGACCGACCGTGCCTTCGGGGCGATCGCCCGGACGGGCCGGCGCTCAGCCTTCCTGCGCCGACGAGGCCGGGATGTGCTCGCCGTGCTCGCGCCGCGGCTGCTGCGCACCCCGTTCGGTCCGTACGCCGCGGGGCTGCTCGGCCAGTACCGGATCCGGTACCACGCGGTCCCGAAGGGACAGTCGCCGCCGCGCTGGGCGCGCGACCGGGCCGTCGGCCTGCGACTGCCGCCGACGCAGGAGAACGCGGCAGCCCTGGGCGCAATGGCCTGGCAGCTGCACACCTACGGGATCGTGGCGGCCCGGCCCACCTCCGCGCCAGACTGGATCGAGGGACCGCTCACCTTCCCGCCGGACTCGCTCGGACGACTGCACGACGACCACCTGTACCTGGTGCGACCGGATGGTTACGTCGCCGCGTCCTGGCCCGTCCATGCCGGAGCGGTGGCAACAGCAGACGTCGACGCGGCGCTCGCGGCATACTGCGCGATCCGCTGAGCGGCGCTCACGGCGCACTGCGAGATCCGCTGAGCCGCTCACTCCGCCGCTGCGCTGAACGGCCCAGCCTCCCCATGACGACCGGTCCGAACCGCCCCGGGCCCGGTCGGCTGGAAAAGTGCTCCCCCGAGCGGGAATACTCAGCCCCGCCCCACCGTTGAACTTTCAGTCATCAACGGAGGAGATCCTCATGCAGAAGAACATCCACCCCGACTACCGCCCCGTCGTCTTCCGTGACCGGAGCGCCGGGACCGCCTTCCTCACGAACTCGACTCGCACCTCCGAGCGCACCATGACCTGGGAGGATGGCCGCGAGTACCCGGTCGTCGACGTCGAGGTCTCCTCGGCCTCGCATCCCTTCTGGACCGGACGCGGTGGCGTGGTAGACACCGCAGGCCGCATCGAGCGCTTCCGCCGCCGCTACGCGGGCAAGGTCGTCACCGCCCACGGCGCCACGGCCTGAGGCCCGCGCACAGAGAGCGACCTGGTCAGGCCCCGGCACCGAGCACGTGCCGGGGCCGCCAGTCGAGCAGCTGCTGCGCCGCGTCGTCATCGATCGCGTGGGGCGCTGAGGTCACGGCGATCGCCTCGTAACGGCCACCGCGGTCCCGGTGCAGCGCAGCCCATACGGCGGCGACCAGGTCCTCGGGATGCATCGCTGCGTGCACCGTGCCATCGCCCATGCGCATCAGCTGCGCGTCCTTCTCCGGCTCGACCGGGGTCTTCCAACGCGGCCAGTCCTGCGCGGTGGTCGGGAACGCCAGCCGTAGAGAGGTCACCGCGATCGGCCCCCCCTCCGGAGTGGGCGCCTCACCCTCGGCCGAGATCCGCAGTGCGCTCTCGGCGAGGCGCTTGGTGAGCCCGTACAGCAGAGTCTCGTCCGGTGCCGCACCGGCCGGGACCGGGTCGATGCAGTAGCGGGAGAAGACGGACAGAGAGCTGATGTGCACGAAGGACCGGGCTCCGGACCGGCGGGCCATGCGCAGAGCGAGCAGCACCGCTCCGACGTTGGTCGAGATCGCCTCCGCCGTGCCGGGCAGCTGCTCGGCTTCGGTCCCCCGCGGCAGATGAGCGGCCAGATGGACCACCGCCTCGACCCCCTCGAGCGTTTCGGCGAGCGCGACAGGATCGTCAGCCGGCGCGACGATGTCGCGGACCCCGTCGACAGGTTCAGTGCTGCGGTCCAGGACGGTCAGCTCGTGCTGGTGCCGCCATGCCGCGACCAGGGAGCTGCCCACGCCGCCCTTGCCGCCGATGAGTGCGATGCGCATGGGGGCATCGTGCCACGACGGTTCCGACGGTTCTGACGGTTGCGACGGTTGCGACGGTTGCGACGGTTGCGACGGTTGCGACGGTTGCGACGGGGAGCGTGCCTCAGTCGAGCAGGCCCGCCAGCCGCGGCGCGAGCCGCTCGGCCATCACCCGATAGCCCTCCGCAGTGGGATGCAGCAGGTCGCCGAGGAGCTCCATCTCGTCGAAGCCGAGGATCTCGGTGCCGTCGATCAGGCTGATCAGCGGATCGAGGCGCTGCAGCACCTCGACGCTGCGATGGACCAGGTCGCGGATCTGACGCTGGGTGAGACCGACGGGGTTGGGCTGGTCCTCGCGGTGGGGACCGGCGGCGATCGAGCTCATCACCACGATCGGCGCCTCGGTCAGACGGCGCACGCAGTCGACGAAGCCGATCATCGCCGGGGGCAGGCTGCGCTCGGAGAAGGTGTTCGCGCCGTAGACGTTCGCACCGAGGCACAGGGTGACGAGATCGGGACGCGAGCGGCCGATGGTCTCGGCCAGCGGCGGGTCCAGGTGGCACTGCCCGGACATGCCCAGTGCCGTGAGCTCATAGGAGTTCTGGGCGGCGACCAGCGCGGGCCAGGTCCCGGTGGGGCTGTCTGCCTGGTTGCACTGGGTGATCGAGCTGCCGTGGACAGCCCAGCGGGGGCCGCGGGGCGGGGCCGGGGCCAGCTGGGTGACGGAGTGCAGGAGCACCTGTTGGACAGTGGTCGGGGCGGCGTGAGGCAGCCGGAGCTCCACCCGGGCGAGCTTTCCCGGCAGCTCGATGCGAGCGGTCACGTTCCCACCGGCCTCCCGGGTCGCCACCAGCTCACCGTCCACCACGACATCCAGGCACCGCGCCGAATTCGCATGCGCCTCTGTGGTGGTCAGCTCGACCTCGAGGGCGCTGGCATCGGTGTCGACCGCCAGGCGCACCCCGTTGGGGATCCGTGCCAGCTCCTCGACCTCGGCGTTCATGATCCGCTCGAGCTGCGCCGGGGCCACCCGCCAGGGCTGGGCGCCGGCGGCCGTCTGAGTCCAGGTCGCGGCACCGGACCACGCTTCGGGAAGGTCGGTCGGCATCACGCGACGAGTGGTGGGGACGGCACTGGTCATCGGGGCTCCTTGCACGGCAGCGATGCCGTGGGCGGCGGGCTGAGATTCGACAGCGATGCTACAAGCCACGGTGCCGTCACGACCGCCTGCGCGACGACCGGAGCAACAGCGAGCGGGACCGCCTGCGCGGAGGACCTGACCGGGCTCAGACCTGCCCGTCGTCGAAGTAGTCGCGCAGTTCCTGCGGGACCGGCGGCACGTCCAGCGGCACCCCGCCGCTGCGGATCGACTCCGCGCCGTACACCCCGGTGGCCACGGCCTCACGTGCGGCAATGGCGGAGACCTCGGTGGTCCCGCCGGAGCGGGCGAAGCGCAGGAACTCGGCGACCAGGCTGGGATCGGCGCCGCCGTGGCCGCCGTCGGCCCGGGCGATGACCTCGACGGCGTCGGGCCGGCCGGGGCCCGAACGGCGCGATTCCCAGATATGGATCTGGTCCCCGCTGCCGTCCCCCATGTTCTCGATCCTGCCCGCGTCCCCGATCACCGTGTAATTGCGGAAGTAGTCGGGCGTGAAGTGACACTGCTGGTAGGAGGCGAGCACGCCGTTGTCCAGCGTCATGTTGAGCATCGAGATGTCCTCGACATCGATGACGGGGTTCAGCTCCTTCTGAGCCGTGGGTGGCCAGATGTCGGCGTCGTACCAGTCGCGCATCAGGCGGTCGGAGTTGTCGCGCCGATCGGTGATGTCGCCATAGACGGCGAGGTCACCGATGCCGGAGACCCGGCGGGTGTAGCCGCCGGCGAGCCAGTGGATCACGTCGATGTCGTGGGCGCCCTTCTGCAGCAGCAGGCTCATCGACTTCGCACGCTCGGCGTGCCAGTCCTTGAAGTAGAAGTCGCCGCCGGCACCCACGAAGTGCCGGCACCAGATCGCGCGCACCCGGCCGATGCGGCCCGAGTCGACGATCGCCTTCATCTGGCGCACCACCGGCATGTGGCGCATGTTGTGGCCGATGTACAGCCGAGCCCGCTTCTCCTTCGCGAGCGCGAGCATCGCGTCGGTGTCCTCGACGCTGATCGCCATGGGCTTCTCGCAGAAGGTGGGGATCCCCGCCTCGAGGGTGGTCAGCGCGACCGAGGCATGCGCGAAGTCAGGGGTGAGGATCATGACCGCGTCGACCTCATGGTCGGCCAGCAGCTGCTCGACGGTATCCACGGTCGGGATCTCCTCGCCGAGCGCTTTGCGAGCGTTCGCCTTGCCGAGCTCGCTCGGGTCGGCGACGACGGTGATCGCCGAGCCCTCCCCCGGCTGGTGGGCACGCAGGGCCAGGTAATGGCGGGATCCGAAGCCGATGACGCCGATCCGGAGGTCTTTCATGAGGGGACCGCTTTCGAGAGGAGCCGGGACAGCACCGCTTCATCGTCACAGCTTCGTGTGAGGAGCGCAGTGCCCAACTGTTGTTAACCGATTTACAGGTATTGTGGGAGCATTTCCGATCTGGGGCACCCTGTCAAGCAGAGCCGGTCGGGCCTGCAGTGTTCTGCAGGAGCGCGTGCTCTCAGTCGTCGGTGCGCCCGAATCGGTGCTCCGCGGCGAGCGCGAGCCGCGTGGGCTGCTTCTCGAGATCCAGCAGCAGCACCTCGTTGCGGCCCTCGCGCACCAGCGGTGCGGGGACGTAGAGGGTCAGCTGGGGACCGATGTTCCAATAGCGGCCCACGCAGAAGCCGTTCACGTAAGCCACCCCGTGGCCAGCGCCGGAGACGTCGAGGAAGGTGTCGGCGGGACTCTCCGCCTCGAAGGACGCGCCCACCAGCACCGGGAGCGCGTCGGCATCGGATGCTGCAGCGTCGTTGGCTGCAGTGGCGCGTGGTGCGGCGTCGGATGCTGCAGTGTCGGCCCCGGCGGTGAGCGCCGAGTGGGGCCCGGCCGTGAGCGAGGGAGCGGCCTCGAGCAGCGCGGCGAGCTCCGCCCCCATCTCCTCAAGCGGCCAGGAATCGGCCTCCCAGCCGTTGAGGAAGCGGATGGTCTGCCAGACACCGCCGAGGATGCCCTTGCGCTCCCCGAGCTTCGGTCCGAAGTTCACGCGTCCCAGGTTCTCCACCAGGATCTCGACGCGCACGGTGCGGCGCCCGCCGTCGGGCAGCAGCCGCCCGAGGAACGGGGTCAGCTCGATCGTGGCCGGGTCGATCTCGCTCTCCTCGTTGCCGACCACGCCGGTCGCCCCGAGGTAGACCCCATCCACATAGACCCAGGCACGATCATGCAGGTCGTAGAGCTTCAGCGGGGAGATCTCGGGGCGTCCTTCACGCTCGACCGCCGCGATCTCGATCTCCCGGGAGAGTCGCAGAAGGCCCCGCTCCAGCCCGACATCCTCGAAGGCGGGCGGCGTGGGATGCACCTCGGCGGCGCGGGTGAACCGCTCGGTGCCGCGCAACGAGGCGAGCTTCTCGACCCTCACGTCTCCGGCAGGCAGAGTCGCCGGCTGCGCGACGAGCTCCAGCTGCTCGAGGTGCTCCTCGAGCGGGGGCAGCTCACGATGCTCCGCGATCACCTCCCGGAAGGCGCGGAACTTCTCGGTCAGCGCACCGTTCTCCGCGATCGGGGCGTCGTAGTCATAGCTGGTGGTGGTGGGCTGGAGGAAGCCGAAGTGGTTGGCACCGGCCTGCAGGCCGAAGTTGGTGCCGCCATGGGCCATGTAGAAGTTCACGCTCATGCCGTGATCGAGCATGTCGGCGAGCTCCCCGGCGGCGTCCCCGCCGGTCCGTTCGTGGTGCCCCTCGCCCCAGTGGTCGAACCAGCCGTTCCAGAACTCCATGCACATCTGCGGCTGGGCGGGCAGCTCCTCCTCGGCCATCGCCAGCACCTCCAGAGCACGGGAGCCGAAGTTCACGGTCGCGAGCGCGCCGTCGACCGCGCCACCGGTCAGCCACATCCGTGCCGGCCCGTCGGAGGTCACCAGCAGCTCCTCGATGCCGCGCGCGATCAGACCGTCGCGCAGGTGCGCGAGGTACACCGTGTCGTCACCGAAGCTGCCGTACTCGTTCTCCACCTGCACCATCACCACGTTGCCGCCGCGAGCCGCCTGTCGGTGGGCGATCACCGGAATCAGCTGATCGAACCAGGCGTCGACCAGCTCCAGATAGGGGGCGTTGCGGTTGCGCAGGCGGAGGTTGCGGTCCGCGAGGATCCAGCCGGGGAAGCCTCCGTTCTCCCATTCGGCGCAGATGTACGGGCCGGGGCGCACGATCGCGTCGAGCCCCTCCTCCGCGGCGATGTCGAGGAAGCCTCCCAGATCCGCGAAGCCCTCGAAGGTGGTGACGTCGCGGGCCGGCTGGTGCACGTTCCAGGCCACGTAGGTCTCCACTGTGTTGCAGCCCATCGCGACCAGGCGGCGCAGCCGGTCGCGCCACTGCTGAGGATGGACGCGGAAGTAGTGGATCGCGCCGGAGACCACCACATGCGGCTCCCCGTCACGGAGGAACCCGTCCGGGGTGGGCTGGAGCAGGGCAGTCATCGTCGAAGGTCCTCTCGGGTCACACGTCTTCCATCAGTGTCTCAGGAGCGGGCGGCAGGGCAGGCAACGCCCCGACGCCCCGCAGTCGCTCAGCTCTCGCGGATCACCGCGACAGCGCCGACGGGCACGGTGTGGGCGCCGTCCGCCTCGGTGTCGCGCAGCAGCTCCCGACCACTGACCTGCACCACCTGATCGCGATCGGAGTGGTTGAGCACGAAGAGATAGGTGGTGCCGTCCTCGGCGAAGCGGCGCACCGCCTCGACATCGCGGTGCAGGCCGGGCACAGTCGGTTCCACGCCCGCGGCGCCGACGACCTCCGCCACCAGCGTCTCGAGCCCCTCCGCCACCGGATGGGCGGCCACGTACCAGGCGGCGCCTCCCTCCTCCCCCACGGCATTGCGGGTGATCGCGGGCCAGCCGTGCAGCGGACCATCGGCCCAGGAGCGCATCGCTTCGGCACCCTCGAGGTGCGTCTTCTCGCTCCACATGTCCGCGGCGGTGCCGTCATCCAGGTGCAGGATCTCGCCCTCCTGCAGGGCGTAGAACTCCTCGGTGCGCACGCCCAGCAGGTCTCGGAATGCGCCCGGGTAGCCCCCGAGGTAGATGTGCTCGTTCTCGTCCACGATCCCGGAGAAGAAGGTGATCACGACCTGCGCTCCGGCACGGGCGGCCTCGTCCAGGCGCTCCGCCTCCTGGGCGCTGACCGTGTAGAGGGTCGGAGCGATCACCAGCTCGTAGCCCGTCAGATCAGCGCTGGTGGGGACGATGTCCACCCCGATGCCGAGGTCCCACAGCGCGGTGTACCAGCGCAGCATCTCCTCGCTGTAGCGCAGGGCCTGGGTGGGGTGGGAGTCCAGCTCGCTGGCCCACCAGGAGGGATAGTCCATGACCAGCGCCACCCGGTTCAGCACACGGCTGCCATGGACCGGGGCGAGGGACTCCAGGGCGCGGCCCAGAGCCACGGTGCCGCGCCACACGTCGGTGTCGCGCCCGCCGTGCGGGACCATCGCCGAGTGGAACTTCTCGGCGCCGGCCTGGGACTGGCGCCACTGGAAGAACATCACCCCGTCGGCCCCGCGAGCGACGTGCGAGAGGGAGTTGCGCAGCATCTCCCCGCGACCCTTGGTGCGGTTGCGGGGCTGCCAGTTCACCGCGGAGGTGGAGTGCTCCATGAGGATCCACGGGTCACCGCCGGCGACGCCACGGGAGAGGTCCGCGGCGAAGGCCAGCTCGATCTGGCCGCGCGGATCGGCCGCGATCAGGTAGTGGTCGTTGGCGACCACGTCCACGTCTCCGGCCCAGGAGAAATAGTCCATCCATTTGGTGGCGGAGGAGAGCATGAAGTTCGTGGTCGCCGGGACGTGCGGGGTGACCTCGGCCAGTACCTCGCGCAGCGCCCGGTAGTGGGTGAGCAGCTCATCGCTCGAGAAGCGGGCGAAGTCCAGCTGCTGGGTGGGGTTGGCGTAGGTGGGGGCGGCGCGCGGCGGCAGGATCTCCTCGAAGGAATCGTAGCGCTGGGACCAGAAGGCGGTGCCCCAGGCGTGGTTCAGCGCCTCGATGCTCTCGTAGCGCACCTCCAGCCAGCGACGGAAGGCTGCGGCGGCGTGGTCGGAGAAGTCATGGGGCACGTGACAGCCCAGCTCGTTGTCGACGTGCCACATCGCGAGCGCGGGATGCTCCCGGTACCGCTCGGCCATCACGCGGGTCATCCGCAGCGCGTACTCGCGGAACAGAGGCGAGGAGACGGCGTAGGCCTGTCGGCCGCCCTGGCCGAGCACGGTGCCGTCCTCGGTGACCGGGAGGATCTCGGGGTGGTTCCGGGTGAGCCACGGCGGCGGGGAGGCGGTCGCGGTGGCGAGCGCGACCTTGATCCCGGCGTCGGCGAGGTCGTCCATCACCTCGTCGAGCCAGCCGAAGTCGTACTCGCCCTCGCGCGGCTCGAGCATGGCCCAGGAGAAGATCGCGACGCTGAGCAGACTCACGCCGGCCTCGCGCATCAGCTCGATGTCCTCGAGCCGGACCTCCCGGGGCCACTGCTCGGGGTTGTAGTCCCCGCCGTAGGCGATGCCGTCGACTCCGAGCGGCCAGGGGCGTGCAGCGGTCATGTCTCCTCCATTGCGAGAACGATCCAGAAGTGCGTGCGACCAGGCTAGGCCGTGTTGATCAAGAGGGTTCACTCTCCGCTGGGCGAGTCTTGAACGGTGACGCGGCAGGAGATCTCGGACGAGGTGTGGGCCGTGCTGGAGCCGTTGATGCCGACGGTGACCGGGAGGTCGAGGCCGTGGACGGATCATCGCCTCGCGGTCGAGGGTATGGCGTGGAAGTACCGCACCGGGGCGCCGTGGCGGGACGTGCCGGAGCGGTTCGGTAAGTGGAACTCGATCTACAAGCGGTTCAACCGGTGGGCCGAGGACGGCACCTGGGAGAAGCTGCTGGCCGAGGTGCAGAAGCAGGCCGACGCCGCCGGGAAGATCGACTGGGTCGTCTCGATCGACTCCACGATTGCGCGTGTGCATCAGCACGGCGCGACACTGAAGCGTGACACAGGGGGCCCTGCCGAATCACAAGAATCCGTGGTTCGAGCCGCCTGATCACGGGATCGGACGCTCCCGTGGCGGCCTGACGACCAAGCTGCACCTGGTCTGCGACGGCCGCGGAAGGCCGCTGGGCATGGTCATCACCGGTGGGAATGTCAACGACACCACGATGATGCCCGCCGTGCTTGAGGACATCCGCGTGCCCCGCGACGGGAAGGGCCGGCCGCGCACCCGCCCCGACCGGGTGCTCGCCGACAAGGGCTACCCGTCGAAGGCGAACCGTGCATGGCTGCGCACGAGAGGGATCGCGGCCACGATCCCCGAGAGGGACGATCAGATCGCGCACCGCCGCAAGAAGCCAGGCCGACCGATCGACTTCGGCGATCAGCAGCAGGAACGCTACAAGGGCCGCAACGTCGTCGAACGCTGCTTCAACAAGCTCAAGCAGTGGCGCGGCATCGCGATGCGTTCGGACAAGCTCGCTCGCAACTATCGTGCCGCGATCAGCCTCGCTGCGACGCTGATCTGGATCAAGACGGACCTGTCCCGTCCGGCCTGGCCATAGGCCGGCCGGCGCCGCGCCGATGCGGCAGGATGACGGGATGAGTTCCTACGTTCGCCCTTTGATCGAAGCGCCGGTGTTCCGCGATGCTGACGGCGCGGTGATCAACTACGGGAGTCGGTGGCACGGGTCACCTCCGGAAGACACCTACTCGGTCGACACGCATCCCGAGCGGTTCGCACCGCTGCACGTTGTCGCTGACGCCCTTATCGCCCACCTCCGAGAGACGTATGACGTCGAGGTCGATGAGGGTGTTGAGGTGGCAGCGAATCTGCTGCGTCCCGCGTTTCATGATGTGGTGCGCGCGGTGCGGATACGTCCTAATGATCCGAAGTGCGCGTCCTTGACGTTGGTCTTCACCGCTTATCCGGGGATCTACATGCACGCGGGACTATTGCACGACTTCCACTACCCAGTCTGCGGTTGCGACGCTTGCGACTCGAACTGGGAGGCCGAAGCCGATGAACTCGAGCAGCAAGTGTTCGCGACCGTCAGCGGCAACTACCGAGAGACGATCGAACGCGGACTTCGCCCCTGGGTCGATTACGCCTTCACCTATCCCGACGGCGCGAGCTCCGGGAAATCCCGCTCCCAAGATCTTCCTGCCCAGCGCCTCAAAGACGCCAAGCCCGTCCTCCGCGACCTTCCCGTCGGATGGAATCACTGGCCGCGCCCGGCCCCGCCTCTTGATCAACACGGCCTAG